>WRCZ01000410.1 GCA_009783685.1 Actinomycetes bacterium | reverse complement strand
TCGAGGTGGTGGTGGCCGGGCGGCACGCCGCGTCGGGCGACTTCGGCAAGATCCGCCGGCTGATGACCGACCGCCCGCACCGCTACCTGGTCCGGTCCAGCGACGACCGGCAGCTGGCGTCGGTGCTCATCGCGCACGCCTCCACGGCCGGGATCGAGCTGGACTGGTCGGAGAAGGCGCTGCGGATCCAGGCGGTCGACTTCGCGGCCTTCACCGAGTTCCTGCCCCGGATCGCCCGCGACCACGGCATCCGGCTCTTCACGGTCTCGCCGTCCGACGAGTCCCTGGAGAGCGTCTTCTCCTACCTGGTCACGGCGTAAGGAGCCGCGCGCATGTCCACCACCGCTGCCGGCCCCGCCGGACCCCGTACCCAGGCCGTGCCCCCGGTGCAGGCCGGGATCTACCACCCGACCGTCGCCCGGCTCACCTACCGCGGGCTGCTCGGCCGCCGCCGCGCCTTGCTGCTGCTCGCGCTGCCGCTGCTGCTGCTGATCATCGTCAGCGCGGTGCGCGCCCTGGCGGGCCAGGACGACAACACCACCGCCAACCTGCTGCAGGGCTTCGCCCTCAGCGCGATGGTGCCGCTGATCGGCGTGATCGCCGGCACCGGCGCCATCGGCCCGGAGATCGACGACGGCGCGATCGTCTACCTGCTGGCCAAGCCGATCAAGCGGTCCACGATCATCGCCACCAAGCTGCTGGTGGCGATCGGGGTGAGCGTCGCCTTCTGCGCGATCCCCACCCTGGTGGCCGGTTTCGTGCTCAACGGCAACGGGCAGCGCCTGGCGGTGGCCTTCGCCGTCGCGGCGGCCGTGGCGTCCGTGGCCTACTCGGCGATCTTCCTGATGCTGGGCGTGCTGACCCGGCACGCGGTGGTCGTCGGCCTGGTCTACGCGCTGGTGTGGGAAGGCGTCATCGGCAACGTGGTGCCCGGCGCCCGCACCCTCAGCGTCCAGCAGTGGTCGCTGTCGATCGCCCAGCGCCTGAGCGTGGACTCGGCGGTCACCTCGGAGGTCTCGCTGACCACCGGCGTGGTGCTGCTGGTGCTGGTCACCGCGGCGGCCACCTGGTTCGCGGCCCGCAAGCTGCGCACGCTCAAGCTCGCCGGGGAGGAGTGAGCCGGCCGGCCGGGGCGAGTGAGCGAGCCGCCGGGGAGGGGCGACCGGACTCCCCGAGGTGGCGGTAGGCGGCCCGTTCACCCGGAAGGAGCAGTGAACCCGCGGGAGTGTGTCCACCCAGCGGGTTCACAGGCTGCCGGTTAAGACTGGAGCGTGGCCCCAGAAGTCCCGGAGACCTCCCCCGCCGCACCGGGCCGTGCGCTTCCCCGGGCGGCCGCCGTACGGCGCCGCGTCACGCCCGGCCGGGTGTGCCGTGCGGTCGCGGACCGGGTCCGCTCGACGCCCGGCACCCACACCTGGCTGCTGGTCCTGGCCGTCACCAGCGCGGTGGCGGCCGGCCTGTCGCCGCGCCTGCGCTCGTACCTGCTGCACCACGTCAGCACCAACCTCGTGGAGCTGCACACTCACCCGGTCCGCGTACTGTTCGCCAGCGCCTTCTGGATCGAGACGCCCTCCGCGCTGCTGTTCTACGCCGTCCTGTTCGAGCTGGTGCACGCCACCGCGGAACGCTGGCTGGGCACCGCCCGCTGGCTGCTGGTCGCGGCCATCGCGCACGTCGGAGCCACCCTGGTCAGCCAGAAGGCGGTGTTCTTCGGGATCCGCGACGAGCGCCTGCCGCGCTCGCTCGCGCACACCATCGACATAGGCGTCAGCTACGGACTGGCCGGGGTCGTGGGCGTGCTCGCCTACCGGGTGCCGTGGCCCTGGCGCTGGGGGTACCTCGCCGGCGTGCTGGCGTTCTTCACCTATCCGGTGCTGAACGGGGGCACGTTCACCGACCTCGGCCACCTCACGGCGGTCCTGATCGGCCTGTGCTGCTACGCCTTCACTCCACCGGGCCGAAAAGCCGCGTCAGCACCGCCGCGATCCCGTCCTCGTCGTTCGACGCGGTGATCTCGTCGGCGACCGCCTTCAGCTCGGGGTGCGCGTTGGCCATGGCCACGCCGTACCCGGCCCAGCCGAACATCGGTATGTCGTTGGGCATGTCGCCGAAGGCGATGGTCTCGGCGGCCGTGACGCCCAGGCGGCGGGCGGCCAGCGACAGCCCGGTGGCCTTCGTCAGGCCCAGCGGCAGCAGCTCCACGATGCCCTCGCCGGCCATGGTCACCCCGACGAGGTCGCCGGCCACGGCCTGCGCGGCCAGCGCCAGGCCGTCGTCGCCGAGGCCGTGGTGCTGGATGTAGAGCTTGTTGATCGGCTCGGCCCACAGCTCGGTGGTGTCGGTCATGTGGATGACCGGGAGCTCCGGGTGGAAGACGTACCCCTCGCCGACCAGCACCTCGCCCGCGAGCCCGTCCCGGCTGGCGGCTATCGCGACCGGGCCCACCTCGGCCTCGATCTTGGCGAGCGCCAGCCCGGCCAGCTGCCGGTCCAGCGTCACCGAGGTCAGCAGGCGGTGCGCGCCCGCGTCGTAGACCTGCGCGCCCTGGCCGCAGACCGCGAGCCCCTGGTACCCGAGGTCGTCCAGCACATGACGGGTCCACGGCACCGAGCGGCCGGTGACGATGATGTGCGCCGCGCCCGCCGCCACCACGGCGGCGAGCACGTCACGCGAGGCCTGCGAGACGGTGTGGTCGCTGCGCAGCAGCGTGCCGTCCAGGTCGGTGGCGACCAGCCGGTACGGCAGCGGGCGGTCCGGCGCGCTGCCGGGCCGCCGGGCCGCGGACCCCGCGGGGGCGCTCACTTGGCCGAGGCGGTGGCGAGCGGCTCCAGGACCTCGCGGCCGCCGAGATACGGCCGCAGGATCTCCGGCACCCGGACCGAGCCGTCGGCCTGCTGGTGGTTCTCCAGCAGCGCCACGATCGTCCGGGTCACCGCGCACAGCGTGCCGTTGAGGGTGGCCAGCGGCCGGGTGCCCTCGGCGTCGCGGACCCGGATGTTCAGCCGCCGGGCCTGGAACGAGTCGGTGTTGGAGGTCGACGTCAGCTCGCGGTACTTGCCCTGCGTGGGGATCCACGCCTCGCAGTCGAACTTCCGCGACGCGGACGAGCCGAGGTCGCCGGACGCCAGCTCGATCACCTGGAACGGCAGCTCCAGCGCGCTGAGCCACTGCTTCTCCCAGGCCAGCAGCCGCTGGTGCTCGGCCGCGGCCTCCTCCGGCGTGGTGAAGACGAACATCTCCACCTTGTCGAACTGGTGGACCCGGAAGATGCCGCGGGTGTCCTTGCCGTACGAGCCGGCCTCGCGCCGGTAGCAGGAGGAGAAGCCCGCGTAGCGCAGCGGCAGCCGGCCCGCGTCGAGGATCTCGTCCATGTGGTAGGCGGCCAGCGGGACCTCGGAGGTGCCGACCAGGTAGAGGTCGTCCTTCTCCAGCCGGTAGACGTCGTCCTCGACCTGGCCGAGGTAGCCCGTGCCGGCCATCGCCGCGGGCTTGACCAGGTTGGGGGTGAGCATCGGCGTGAAGCCGGCCGCGGTCGCCTGCGAGATGGCCGCCTGGACCAGCGCGAACTCCAGCAGGGCGCCGACGCCGGTCAGGTAGTAGAAGCGGGAGCCGGAGACCTTGGCGCCGCGCTCGGTGTCGATGGCGCCGAGCAGCTCGCCGAGCTCCAGGTGGTCGCGCGGGGTGAAGCCCTCGGCGGCGAAGTCGCGCGGCGTGCCGTGCTGCTCCAGGACGACGAAGTCCTCCTCGCCGCCGACCGGCGCGTCCGGGTGGACCAGGTTGCCGATCTGGAGCAGCAGCCGCTGCGCCTCGTCGGCCGCCTCCTGCTGCTCGGCGTCGGCGGCCTTGACCGCGTCGGCCAGCTCCTTGGTGCGCCGCAGCAGCTCGGCCTTCTCCTCGCCCTGCGCCTTGGGGATCAGCTTGCCGAGCTGCTTCTGCTCGGCGCGCAGCTGGTCGAAGCGGGTACCGGAGGACCTGCGCCGCTCGTCGGCGGAGAGGAGGGAGTCGACGAGCGCGACGTCCTCTCCACGGGCGCGCTGGGACGCGCGCACACGGTCGGGGTCCTCACGAAGCAGGCGAAGGTCAATCACGGCTACAGGCTACCGGCGCGAGGGCATCGGACGCGACAACTTAGGGGCGTAATGCGATCTTTGTCCGCTTTGCCAGTGAAAGCGAAATACACCCGAAAATGACCATGAAAAAGGGCTGGTCAACCCAGTTCGGGCGATCCCTCCCCAGGGGCATCCGGCTTGTGGAGAACCGGAGTTGATCAAGCCGCGAGGGGCGCCTCGGCGGGGAGTTATCCACAGGCCCCGGAGGACTTTCCGCACCTTGTCCACAGGGTGTGGGGAAGATCTGTGGAGAAGTGCGGAGATCATTTCCCCGGGCCGGTGTTCGGCTATGGATTCCCCACCCAAACGCGCCTCACACTCTCTTTGGAGTGAGAAGTGTTCCCCCGCAAGGATGGGTCGAAGGAATTGGGCTGACGCGGGGTGACCTGCGCCACTCTGGTCCACGGTGGAGTGAGTGTACCCATTTGTCGACTTGGTCCGACTCGGGTGTCGACTTGTCCCCACGTTACCCACAGGCAGCCGGATGGGCCTGTGGATAACTCGGTGGACGGTGGGGACAGCGCGCCGAAAGCCCCGGCGGGACGGATCCCCCGGGACGCCTCAGGTGCGCGGGTGAACGCCGTCAGGCGCGGCCGTCGAGCGCGCGGTTCAGCCAGTCCGCGGCCTCGGTGAACTCGATGTCCGTGGTCCCGCGGGCCACCGACGGTGCGACCTCGTCGGCCCGGGGATACGAACCCAGAAATCGTACCTTCAGACAGCGGCGCCGCAGACCCATCAGCGTCTCGCCGAGCCGCCGGTCGGTCAGGTGCCCCTCGGCGTCCACCGAGAAGCAGTACTTGCCGAGGCCCTCGCCCGTCGGCCGGGACTCGATCCGCATCAGGTTCACCCCGCGGATCGCGAACTCCTGGAGCAGGTCCAGCAGCGCGCCCGGATGGTCGTCGCGCAGCCAGAAGACCGCCGACGTCTTGTCCGCGCCGGTCGGCGCCGCCAGCCGGGCCGGCTTGCCCACCAGCACGAAGCGGGTGGTGGCGTTCGCCGCGTCGTGGATCTCGGTCGCCAGCGGCTCCAGCCCGTACGTCGGCGCCGCGAACTCGCCCGCGAACGCGCCGTCGAACCGGCCCTCCTGGACCAGCCGGGCGCCGTCGGCGTTCGACGCGGCCGACTCCCACAGGGCCTCCGGCAGGTGCTCGGCCATCCAGTTGCGCACCTGGATCTGCGCGGCCGGATGTCCCGTCACCGTCTTCACGTCCGCCAGCGTGGTGCCCGGCCTGACCAGCAGCGCGAACGCGATCGGCAGCAGCACCTCGCGGTAGATCATCAGGGGCTCGCCGAACGCCAGCTGATCCAGGGTGGCGGTGATGCCGCCCTCGACCGAGTTCTCGATCGGCACGAGGGCGCCACCCGCCTCACCGTTCCTGACCGCGTCCAGTGCGGCCGGCACCGAGACCATCGGCACCAGCTCCCGCGTCGCGGCCTCCGGCAGCGTGCGCAGCGCAGCCTCCGTGAAGGTGCCCTCAGGTCCCAGATAGGTGTAGCGGCTCGCCGGCGACATGCCCTCAGCCTAACGGCCGCGCCGCGCCCCCCTTGACGGATCGCGCCCCTTCACCCTTGGGCCTGACCCGGGGTAAACCCGGGTACTCCGGGACCTCGGGCGTCAGCCCTGCGTGGCCGCCCACTCCGGGACCTCGGGCGTCAGCCCTGGCCTCTTGTGGTCGGTCTTCCTGCTCGGTCCCTGCGCGGACGGCCTCGTACCTCGGCCGCCCACTCCGGGACCTCGGGCGTCAGCCCTGGCCTGTTGGTGGTCGGTCTTCCTGCTCGGTCCCTGCGCGGACGGCCTCGT
>WRCZ01000409.1 GCA_009783685.1 Actinomycetes bacterium | reverse complement strand
GGGATGCGCCCCGGCATCGCCCCCGGACGCACCCCAAGGCCGACCCGAGGCGCGCCCCGGCGTCAGCCGAGCGCCGCCTCGGCCGCCGCAAGGATCTCAGTGACACGCAACCCGAACCGCGCGTCACACGCGTGCACCGGCCGCCGGAAGGGCTCAACGCGGCCCGGACCGTGATCTTTTGCCCCGGGATGCGCCCACGACGTCGCCCGGGGACGCACCCCAAGGCCGACCCGAGGCACGCCCCGACGTCAGCCCAGCGCCGCCTCGGCCGCCGCAAGGATCTCAGTGACACGCAACCCGAACCGCGCGTCGCACGGGTGCGGGGTCTCGGCGGTGAGGGCGTCGACGGCGCCGGACAGCGCGCCGGCGGCCTCCCCGGCGAGGCCGTCGGGGTACGCCGCCACGCCGGGTGCGCCGCGGAACTCGATGGCCACCCCTGCCGCCGCGGGCGGCGCGGTGAGCGTGAGCAGCGACGTGCTGGAGGCACCGGATTCGTGGCGGAGCGTCAGATGCACGGCGTCGCCGCGGCCGCGGGCCGCAGAGACCTCGACGGCGTCGCCGAGCACCGGCAGCAGCACCGACAGGGCGTGCGGGCCGACGTCCCACAGCCCGCCCTTCTCCCGCCGCCAGGGCGAGTCGGCGAACGGGCTGGCGTCGTCGCTGAACACCGCGCCGTACCAGTCGGCCCGGCCGGTGAACCAGCCGCTCCCCGCGCCGTCCGCGGCGGTGCGGCGGCCGGCCGCGGCCTGCTCATCGATCCACCGCGCGCTGGCGGGATCGAAGCGCAGCGTGAAGAAGACCACCGACCGGACGCCGGCGGCGTCCACCGCGTCCGCGACGGCCCGGGCGTCCGCGACGGTCGCCGCGAGCGGCTTGTCGAGCAGCAGGTGCCGGCCGGCGCGGGCGGCGCGGGCGGCCAACGGCGCCTGCAAGGCGGGCGGCAGGGCGACGGCCACCGCGTCCACGTCGGCGATGAGCGCGTCGGCGTCCGGGTAGGCGCGGGTGCCGAAGAGCCCGGCCACTTCCGCGGCGGCCTCGGGCCTGCGGCCCCACACGCCGGCGAACTCCACGCCGGGGTGCGCGGCGAGCGCCGGCCCGTGGGTGAGCCGGGCCCAGGGCCCGGTGCCCAGCAGCCCGACGCGCAGCCGCGGGGCGGCCGTCACGGCTGCGTCCGCGGGTCTTCGTGGCGCGTGTAGGCGTCGCGGTCGAGGTCGCGGATGTCCACCGAGAACTGCACCTCGAACTGCGGCATGGGCGCGGTGTGGCGGCGCAGCAGTTCCAGGGCCGCCTCGGACAGGGCCCGCTTGGTCTCGGCGGGGCGGCCGGAGAGCAGCGCGATCTCGGCGTGGATCATCGCGTGGTCCGGCGAGCCGTCGGCGATGTACACCTCGTCGTGGCGCACGAAGCGGGTCTTGCAGCCGCCGGCCCGGCCGCCGGCGAGCGAGACGACGGCCTCGTGGAGGTCCTTGGCCAGCGAGGCGGGGTCGAACGAGCCGGCCGCGTTGGCCGAGTACTCGACGCTGATGTGTGGCATGCCCAGAGCCTAACCGTCGGTCCCCGGCCGCGGACCCGGCGGCGGACCCGGCCGCGGACCCGGCGCCGCCGGGCACGGTCACCGCTGGTCACGACGGGTAGTTCACACCGGGTTAACACTCGGGCAACGGACGGGAAAAGGCTCGCTGGAACGCTACGGAACGGCCCGACCAGCGCAGCTCGGCCGCACCCGCGATCACGTTCGTTAAGGATGGCGTCACCGTGACCTTCAAGGCCGAGTACATCTGGATAGACGGAACCAAGCCGACCGCCAAGCTGCGTTCCAAGACGAAGATCCTGGCCGACGGCGCGGAGCTCCCGACCTGGGGCTTCGACGGCTCCAGCACCAACCAGGCCGAGGGCCACGCCTCGGACCGCGTACTCAAGCCGGTGGCCTCCTACCCCGACCCGATCCGCGGCGGCGACGACCTCCTGGTGCTGTGCGAGGTCTACGACATCGACGGCACCCCGCACGAGTCCAACACGCGTGCCGCGCTGCGCGAGGTGGCCGAGCGGTTCGCCGAGCAGGAGTCGCTGTTCGGCATCGAGCAGGAGTACACGTTCTTCCAGGGCCCGCGCCCGCTCGGCTTCCCCGAGGGCGGCTTCCCCGCGCCGCAGGGCGGCTACTACTGCGGTGTCGGCGCCGACGAGATCTTCGGCCGCGCGGTGGTGGAGAAGCACCTGGACAACTGCCTGGCCGCGGGCCTGTCCCTCTCCGGCATCAACGCCGAGGTCATGCCCGGCCAGTGGGAGTTCCAGGTCGGCCCGCTGGGCCCGCTGGAGGTCAGCGACCAGCTGTGGGTCGCCCGCTGGCTGCTCTACCGCACCGCCGAGGACTTCGGCATCTCCGCGACGCTGGACCCGAAGCCGGTCAAGGGCGACTGGAACGGCGCGGGCGCGCACACCAACTTCTCCACCAAGGCGATGCGCGAGGGCTACCCGGCGATCATCGAGGCCGCGGAGGCGCTGGGCCGCGACGACAAGCCGCTGGAGCACATCAGGAACTACGGCGCCGGCGTCGAGGCCCGGCTGACCGGCGCGCACGAGACCGCCCCGTGGAACGCCTACAGCTACGGCGTCTCCGACCGCGGCGCGTCGGTGCGCATCCCGTGGCAGGTCGAGGTGGAGCAGAAGGGCTACATCGAGGACCGCCGCCCGAACGCCAACGTCGACCCGTACGTGGTGACCCGGCTGATCGTGGACACCTGCGGTGCCGCGCTGGAGAAGGCCGGCCTGGTCTGACGCGCCTGGCCGGCCTGGTCTGACGCGCCGGCCCGTCCGCCGACGCCCCGGGGCGCCCGTCGTGATGACGGGCGCCCCCGTGCGTTCCCGGACGCTCCGATCCGCGCCGGTGGGACCGGACGACGGCGTGGCGGAGTGACCATCGCATCAACGACTCGTTTGACGAGGCGTGAACACGCAAGCGCAGCCTGTGACTTCGCCCGCCGACACCGCGGCCCCCGTGGCCGTGGAGGAGGCCGAGGCGGCGCTCGTCGAGCACTATCCGCGGCTGGTGCGGCTGGCGTACCTGACGCTGCCGGCCTCGCTCGGCAAGCACCGCCGGGTGCTGGTCGCGCACCGGCTGGTGCAGCGCGCGCTGCCGCGCAAGGCGCGCACCGCGCGGGGCGGCGCGTACGGGCTGCTGCGCGGCGAGGTGCTGCGGGCGGCACTGGCGTACGGCGCCCGCAGCGGCAGCGGGAGCCGCGGGCGGGGGCGCGGGGCCGCGGTCACGCGGGCGGTGCGCGCGGTCCTGGACGCGGTACGGCTGCCCGCGGTGGCCGGCCTGCGGGTCCACCCGCGCGCCGGCGGCAGCGACGAACTCGCCCTGGACCGCGCCCTGTCGGCGCTGCCCGCGGCGGCCAGGGCGGCGTTCGCGCTCCAGGCCCTGGAGGGGCTGGGCGAGCGCGGCACCCGGGTGGTGCTGGAGTCGGCGGGCGTCGCCGACGTGCGGGGCCCGCTGCGCGCGGCGGCGGCCGTCGAGGGGCGCCGGCATCTGCTGGGCGCCGGCGAGTTCGACCCCTGCACCGTGCAGACCGGGCCCACCGACCTGCTGCGCCGCCGCCAGCGCGCCCGGGTGGGGCTGGTCGCGGCGGCCGTGGTGGGCGTCGGCGGGCTGCTGCTGGCCGTCGGGATCGCCGGCGGAGCCCCGGGCGACGCCCGGGCGGCGGGCGGCTCTCCCGGTTCCGGCACCTCCGACGCGCTCGACCCGGCGGCGCTGGTGCGCGTCCCGGCGGACGCCTGGCGGTCCACCGCGCGGCTGGACTTCACCGCCTGGCCCGCGCGCGGCGACCGCACCACCGACACCTCGCTGCTCGGCCGCGCGCTGACCGTGTGGGCGGCCCCCGGCACCGGCGTGGACGTCACGGCCACGCCGGGCACGCCGCGCACCGCGCCCGCCGGGGCGCCGCAACTGCTCTTCGCGGGGAACGTGGACAGCGCCGCCGTGGTGATCCTGCACGACGGGATGCGGCTGGTGCGGTACGCGGAGCCGGCCGCCGGCGGCGGGCGGGCCGCCCTGGACTTCGCCCGGGTCGACGACGCCGGCATCACCACCGCGGCGGCCGTCGTCCTGGACCGGGTGGACGGCAACACCCGCTTCCTGACCGCCCCCTGGGTCGCGGAGGCGCAGACCCGGGACCTGCTCGTGCCCGGCAGGGCCGGCGCGCCGCTGCACCGCAGCGCCGCGGGCGTGACCGACCCGGTGCAGGCGCCGGGTGCCGGGACGGGCGCTGCCTCGGGGACGGCGGCCGGGGCGTGCGGGACGACCTGGCCGGTGCTCCAGCTGCGCTCGTCGTCGAGCGTCGCCGAGCACCACTCGTTCCTGCTCACCGACCTCGGCGACCTCACGCCGGTCCATCTGACCTACCTCCCCGCGCCGGACGGCAGCACCCCCGCGAGCGCGCCGCGGGAGGCCACCGGGCCCGCGGCACTGACCAGTTGGGCGCACGGCGCCTGCCGGCTCGGCGAGCTGCGCGGCCAGGGCGTGCGGTCCGTCAACGACTGGGAGTTCGCGCGCACGCCGCTGCCGGAGTCGGCGGGCGAGGCGTCCTGGACGTGCGACCGCGCGGACACCTGGCGCGGCCCGGGCGAGGCCAGCGTGCAGTTCCTGGCGCCCGGCGCGGGCGCGGCCACGCCGTCCTCGGTGGTGGGCAGGCAGCAGGACGGCAGCGCCTGCAGCCGCTTCGGGCAGCATGTGATGGCGGGCGTGATGTGGCGCTCGCCGGGCGGCCACTGGTACCTGCTCGCCGCGGGCAGCCGCGGCGTCAGCCGGATCACCGCGGCGCACGGCGTGACCGCCACCGCGTACGGCCCCTACCTGGCGGTGCCGGCCCCGCGGTCGTCCCGCCCGACGCTCACCGCGCACCTGGCCGGCGGCGGCACGATCACACCGCTGGGCCAGAGCTGACCTCGGCGACGGGCAGGCGCAGCCGCATCAGCACGTGGTCGTCCTCCCGGCCGTCCTCCTCCCAGCCCTGGCGGGCGTAGAAGGCGCGGGCGCGGGCGTTGGGCGCGAACACCTCCAGTCGCACGCTGCTGAGCTTCGCCTCCTGCCACACCTCCACGCAGCCGCGGTGCAGCGCGGTGCCCGCGCCGGTGCGCCACACCTCGGGGTCGATGTGGAAGTGGAACAGCTTGTCGTCGTCGAACCGCGCGCCGAGGACGGCGAACCCGACGACGCGGTCGTCCCGGGTCGCGCACAGCACGGTGTGCTCGCGCGACTCGATGGCCCGGCCGGTGCCGGCCCGTTGCCGTTCGAGCTCGGCCGGGCCGCTGTAGGCCTCGGCGGGTATGTGCCCGGCGTAGTAGGTCGCCCGGGCTCGGGCGTGGACGGCGGATATGGCGTCCAGGTCCTCGATCACGGCAGGCCTGATCGTCACGTGCGGGGTTCTCACGGGTACAGGGACGCACGAAGCCTCCCGAAGGTTGCCGATCACCCGAAGGTTGTCGATCACCGCACATCAGCCGAACCCCAACATCCCCTTTTTCGTGGGGTTTTCACCATCCCCGCCGAGCATGCGCACACGGGGTGCACACCCCTCCCCCGCCGCGCCCGGGGCCGATGTCAGGCCCGCGCGAGCAACTCCCGCAGCCGCGCGGCCTGGCGGACGGCCGTGCCAGGGGGATTACGCGGGGCCACCGGGTCGTCCAGGGCGAGACGGCACAACCAGTGCAGGGCCAGCAACCGGCGCAACGCCCGCAGCCGGCGGGACTCGGCCATGCGCACACGAGGTGCACACCCCTCCCCCGCCGCACCCGGGGCCGATGTCAGGCCCGCGCGAGCAACTCCCGCAGCCGCGCGGCCTGACGGGCGGCCGTGCCAGGGGGATTACGCGGGGCCACCGGGTCGTCCAGGGCGAGACGGCACAGCCAGTGCAGGGC
>WRCZ01000408.1 GCA_009783685.1 Actinomycetes bacterium | reverse complement strand
CAGGCCCGCTCGCCGAGCTTGTAGCCGATCGCCTGGCCGGGCATGCCCAGGTAGCGGATCAGCTCGCTGTCGACGAAGGCGGCCGGGCGGCCGCTGTGCATGCCGAAGAACTCGCGGGCCAGTCCCGGGGTCCAGCGCTCGCCGGGGTGGAACGGGGAGTCCGCGGGGATCTCCAGCTGGAGGTGCATGCCGATGTCGACGATGACGCGGTTGGCCCGCATCATCTGCGCGTCCAGGTAGCCGAGCCGGCGCTCGGGGTCGGTGAGGAAGCCCAGCTCGTCCATCAGCCGCTCCGCGTACAGCGCCCAGCCCTCCGCGTTGGCGCTGACCATGCCGACCGTCGCCTGGTAGCGGGAGAGGGTCTCGGCGACGTGCGCCCACTGCGCGAGCTGCAGGTGGTGGCCGGGAACGCCCTCGTGGTACCAGGTGGAGACCAGGTCGAAGATCGGGAAGCGGGTCTTGCCCATGGTGGGCAGCCAGGTGCGGCCCGGCCGGCTGAAGTCCTCCGAGGGCGCGGTGTAGTACGGGGCCGCGGCGCCGCCGGGCGGGGCGATCCGGGACTCCACCCGCTTGACCCGGTCGGCCAGCTCGAAGTGGGTGCCGTCGAGCGCCGCGATGGCCTCGTCCATCAGCGCCTGGAGCCAGGCGCGCACCTCCTCGACGCCCTCGACGGCCTGTCCGTGCTCGTCCAGGTGCCGCAGCACCTCCCAGGGCGTCGCGTCCGGCAGGATCTTGCCGGCCTCGGCGACCATCTCCGCGTGCAGCCGGTGGAACTCCGACCAGCCGTAGGCGTACGCCTCGTCGAGGTCCAGGTCGGTGCCGTTCCACAGCCGGGTCCACAGCGCGTAGCGCTCGCGGCCGACGGTGTCGGGCGCGCCCGCGACGGCCGGCGCGTAGGTGTCCTTGAGCCAGTCGCGCAGCGCGGTGAACGCCGCGGTCGCGTCGGCCGCCGCCGCGTCCAGGTCGGCCCGCTGCTCCTGCGGGCCGTCCGCGACCAGCCCGGCGAACCAGCTGCCGCCGGCGCCGTCACCGACCCACTCGGAGATCTGGCCGACGACGGTCTCCACCTGGCGCGGGCCGGCCGGCAGGTTCCGGGACAGGCCCTCGGCCAGCGACGCCCGGTAGCCGTCGAGGGCGGCCGGCACCGCCCGCAGGCGGGCGGCGATGTCCGCGTAGTCCTCCGCGGTGGCGTTCGGCATCAGCGTGAACACCTCGCGGACGGCGTGCGCCGGGGAGTTGAGGTTGCTGACCGCGCGCAGGTGCTCGTCCGCCTCGTGCACGGCGAGTTCCGCGGTCAGGCGTTCGCGCAGCAGCCGCGCGCAGCGCCGCTCGGCATCGCTCCCTGCCCCGGACAGCGCCTCGGCCTCGGACAGCCCGGCCAGCGTGGTGCGGGCCAGGGCGGCGCGGGCGTCCGCACCGGCCGGTGAGAAGTCCGGCAGGCGGCGGGCGCTGCCGGGCACGCCGAGGTAGGTGCCGAGGAGCGGGTCGATTTCGAGGAGCGCGTCGACGTAGCCGTCGGCGACCTCGCGGGGCAGCGAGCTGCTGGTAGTAGTGGACATGCGGCCCATCCTGGTACGGCGAGGGCCCCCTCGTCACCACCGAAAAGCGCCGTGTTCCTTACGCGTCACGCGAAATCCCGACGAACGTCACGCCGGCGGCATCAGGGGGCCGCACTCCCACTGCTGGAAGATCAGCCGGGTCTCCACCCGGGCCACCTCGGGACGGGCGGTGAACTCGTCCAGTACCAGCCGCTGGAGGTCCGCGGTGCCGGTCACGGCCACGTGCACCAGGAAGTCGTCGGGGCCGGTCAGGTGGAACAGGGCGCGGGACTCCGGCAGTTCGCGGAGCCGGTCCACGAACGGGACGACCAGGTCCCTGCGGTGCGGCCGCACCTGCACCAGCAGCAGCGCCTCCAGGCCGCGGCCCAGTTTCGCCGGGTCCAGGCGCAGTTCGTGGCCGAGGATCACCCCGCTGCGGCGCAGCCGGGCCACCCGGTCCAGGCAGGTCGACGGCGCCACGCCGACCGCCGCCGCCAGGTCGCGGTACGTCGTCCGGGCATCGTTCTGCAGCAGGCGGAGTATGTGCAGATCCACCGGATCGAGAGCGACGGAATCGGTCATCGGCCGAACGTAGCACGGAGTTCTCCCGGCCCCGGCCGGGAGACGTTCAGCCTGGGCGCATGCAGACGTATCCGCGCGCAACCCCGCGGGGCCCCGAACGGGCCCTCGCCACCGAGGCCGTGCACGCCGGACGCGAAGACCTCGCGGACCTGGGCGTGCACGCCGTACCGCTGGACCTGTCCACCACCTACCCGTCGCACGACAGCCGGGGCGAGGCGGCCCGGCTCGACGCCTTCGCCGCGACCGGCGCGCAGCCGGCCGGACCGCCGGTCTACGGACGGCTCGACAACCCGACCACCGCCCGCTTCGAGACCGCGCTGGCGCGGCTGGAGGGCACCGAGGCGGCGGTCGCCTTCGCCAGCGGGATGGCCGCGCTCAGCGCCTGCCTGCTGGCCAGGTCGGCGGCGGGCCTGCGGCACGTCGTGGCCGTCCGGCCGCTCTACGGGTGCAGCGACCACCTGCTGACCGCCGGACTGCTGGGCACCGAGGTCACCTGGACCGACCCGGCCGGCATCGCCGACGCGATCCGCCCGGACACCGGCCTGGTCATGGTCGAGACCCCCGCCAACCCCACGCTGGCCGAACTCGACCTGCGGGCCGTCGCCCACTCCTGCGGCGCGGTGCCGCTGCTGGCCGACAACACCTTCGCCACTCCGGTGCTGCAGCGGCCGGTCGAGGCCGGCGCGCGGATCGTGCTGCACAGCGCGACGAAGTACCTCGGCGGGCACGGCGACGTGCTCGGCGGCGTGGTCGCCTGCGACGAGGAGTTCGCCCGGCAGTTGCGCCAGGTGCGCTTCGCCACCGGCGGCGTGCTGCACCCGCTCGCCGGCTACCTGCTGCTGCGGGGCCTGGCCACGCTCCCGGTGCGGATGCGCGCGGCGGCCGTCACCGCCGCCGACCTCGCGGCCCGGCTGGCGGCGGACCCGCGGGTGGCCGCCGTGCACTACCCGCGCATCGGCGGGGCGATGGTGTCCTTCGAGGTGGTCGGCGACCCGCACGAGGTGATCCGCGCCGTGCGGCTGATCACCCCTGCGGTGAGCCTGGGCAGCGTCGACACCCTCATCCAGCACCCGGCCTCGATCAGCCACCGCATCGTCGGCGCCGAGGACCGGCGGCGCGGCGGGATCAGCGACCGGCTGCTGCGGATGTCGGTCGGCCTGGAGGACGTCGAGGACCTCTGGCACGACCTGGACGCCGCGCTGGACGCCGCCGGGGCCGGCGCGCCCGCGCGGGACGGCGCGCGCCCGGCCGGGCGGATCAACGCCGGCGGCTCGTGACCCAGGGCAGGGCGTCGACCGACGGCGTGTCGGCGCCCTCCGCCCGCGGCAGGGACGCGGTGATCACCAGCGTGGCGTCCTCGACCTGGTAGTCCAGCGGCAGGCCGAGCTCGCGCATGGCCGCCACCATCCCGGTGTTGCCCGACGCGGTGACCGCGTACACCGACTCCCGGCCCGCCTCCGCGGCGAGTTCGACGAGCCGGCGCAGCAGCGCCGCGCCGATGCCGCGCCGCTGCCAGGCGTCCTCGACGAGCAGCGCGACCTCGTTCTCCTCGCCGTCCCACAGCAGGTGGCCGAGCGCCACCAGCCGCCCCGATGCGGTCTCCACGGCCAGCGACCGGCCGAACCGCGGGCCCAGCAGATGCGTCAGGTAGCGGTCGGCGTCGGCCGCCGGGCCGTGGTAGCGCATGGCCAGCGTCGCGGGGGAGCACCGCTCGTGCATCGCGAGCGCGGCGGCCCGGTCCTCCGAGCCCGCCCGGCGCACGGTGATCTCGTTCCCCTCGGGCAGGGTGACGACGTTGCGGGCGGCCGGCATCCGCACGCCGAGCCGGGCGTCCAGCTCGACCAGCGCCCGGGCCCGGGCGAACTCGGTGGGCGTGAACGGCAGGTAGTCGCGCCGCACGGTGAGGGTGCCGCCCGACGGGTCGCGCAGCCGCATCTCGGTGGCCTCCAGGACGTCCTCCGCGGGCTCCCGGCCCGGCACCGGCGGCGTGGACCTGATGGTGCAGCGGCCGAACAACCGGCGCAGGGCCAGCGGCAGTTCGGCGGCGTCCAGCGCGGTGCGGGTGGCCAGGGCCAGCATCCGGGTCGGCGCGTCGACCAGATCGTGGGCGTCGGCGCGCTCCAGCCAGGTGTCGGTGCCGCCCGCGTCGGCGACCGTCAGCACCAGGGCGGCGGCCGGCAGCGCGGACGGGGCCCGCAGCAGGAACTCGTCCACGGTGCCCTCGCCCAGCGGGTGGGTCTGCAGGGTGACGATGTCGACCCGGCTTGCCGCGAGCGCCGTGCACACCCGGCCCAGGCTGCCCGGCGCGTCCGCCACGGTGGTGCGCATCCGCCACAGCGCGTACGCGTCGCCGCCGTCCTCCGTGCCGCCCTCCGCGCCGTCCTGCGGCGCGGCGTGCTGCGGGTTCGCGGTGGTGTGCGCGCGGCCCTTGCGGTGCGCCCACCAGGTGTGGACGCCGGCCGCCGAGAGCAGGGCGGCCGCGGAACCGGCCAGCAGCACGCGGCCGTCCGGCCCGTGGCCGACCAGGTCGGCGGCGAAGTCGGCGGCGGCCATGGCCGTGAACACCGCGGCGACCTCCACGAGGTCGCGGCCCCAGCGGCGGTGGCGGGAACGGGTCTGCGCTGCTGGCGTGTGAGGCATACAAGTACGATGGCGAAGCCGTGTTGCGTGATCACGAACGTTCCGTGACCAGACGGTAAAGGACCGGGCGTTTCGGTTAACTTGGTCTTTCAACCTTTATGCCCCGCTTAGCCGGCCGGGCGGCCGCCGCGTCCCCTGGCCGCGCCACCCTCATCGGGCCGGCTGCCGAGTGGGCGCCATGGTCAACAGCGGCCCGCGGCCCCTACGATGGCCCGACCTGATCTCCGCGGCCCGTGCCGCCCGACCCCGCGCCGCCCCCGGCACCACGACGGCGCAGCGACGATGACTGCAGAACAGACACCGCACACCTTCCAGGTCGACCTCCGCGGTCTGGTGGACCTGCTCTCCCACCACCTCTACTCCAGCCCGAAGGTCTATCTGCGGGAACTGCTGCAGAACGGCGTCGACGCCGTCACCGCGCGCAGGGCACAGGACCCCGACGCACCCGCCCGCGTCCATCTGCACACCGTCCCCGGCGGGTTGCGGGTGGAGGACAGCGGCATCGGCCTCACCGAGGCCGAGGTGCACGACCTGCTCGCCACCATCGGGCGCAGCTCCAAACGGCAGTCGCTGGAGAGCGCCCGCAGCGACTTCCTCGGCCAGTTCGGCATCGGGCTGCTCGCCTGCTTCGTCGTCGCCGGCACCGTGCGGGTCGTCAGCCGCTCGGCACGCACCCCCGGCGCCCCGCCGGTGGAGTGGACCGCCCGCGACGACGGCTCCTACACGGTGCGCACCCTGCCCGCCGACGCCCGCACCGAACCGGGCACCACCGTGCACCTGACCGCGCGGCCGGGCGCCGCGGAGTGGTTCACCGGCGAGCGGGTGGCGGCGCTGGCACGGGACTTCGGCTCGCTGCTGCCGTACGACGTGCGCGTGGACGGCGAGCCCGTCACCGACCGGCCGCCGGTGTGGGAACGCAGCCACCCCGGCGCCGCCGCCCGCGCCGCCGAACTCGCCCGCTACTGCCGGGAGCGCTTCGGGTTCGTGCCGCTCGACACCATCGACCTCGACGTGCCGCTCGCCGGTGTCCGCGGGGTGGCCTTCGTGCTGCCCTCCGCGGTCAGCCCCGCCCGGCGCGCCGGGCACCGGGTCCATCTCAAGGGCATGCTGCTCACCGACCGCGCCGACGAACTCCTGCCGGACTGGGCCTTCTTCGT
>WRCZ01000407.1 GCA_009783685.1 Actinomycetes bacterium | reverse complement strand
CCGGCGCCGTCGACGCCCTCACCGCCGAGACCCCGCACCCGTGCGACGCGCGGTTCGGGTTGCGTGTCACCGAGATCCTTGCGGCGGCCGAGGCGGCGCTGGGCTGACGCCGGGGCGTGCCTCGGTCGGCCTTGGGGTGCGTCCCGGGCGATGCCGGGGGCGCATCCCGGGACAAAAGATCACGCTCCGGGCCGCGTTCAGCCCTTCCGGCGGCCCGCGCGGGTGTCTATCTTCGAAGGCATGAGGCCTGCGGACTGGTGGTCGATCGAGATCCTGGACTCCGAGCACGCGGTGACCTCGGCGACGGCGTGGCGTGACGCGTACGCGCAGATGCTGGACGAGTCGCTGGTCACCAACGGTGCGTCGTCCTGGAAGTGGTTCGAGTACAGCTGGGGAGTCGTACTCGAAGTGGCGTTCACCGAGGAACGCGCCTGGCTGGACTGGAAGTCGCTGCCCGGCACCCAGGCGGCGCTGGACGCGGTGCCCGACCCGGTCGTCGGGCTGCTGGTGCACCGCGGCCACGGCGGGGCGTCCGGCACCTACGCGCGCCGCACGCCCGGGGGCCCGCCGATCGCGGACCGGGTGGCCCTGCCCGAGCCGATCTGACCGCGGGCTCCGACCACGGGCTCTGAGCGCGGGCTCCGACCGCGGGAGGGCGTCCCGCGCGCGGGGCGGACGTCGCCCGGTCGGTGGGCGGGAGGGCCGGCGCCCGGGTGGCTTCCGGGAAGAAGGACGCGGCGCGCGTACCTTGTACAACCCATGAAAGCCATCATCTACACCACCAGCGGCGGCCCCGACGTCCTGACGCTCACCCGCGACCGGCCGGTGCCGGAGCCCGGCCCGGGCGAAGTCCGCGTCGCCGTACGGGTCTCCGGGGTCAACCCCACGGACTGGAAGTCACGCGCGGCCGGTTCCCGGGCCGCCGAGCAGGTGCCGAACCAGGACGGGTCCGGTGTCGTCGACGCGGTCGGCCGGGGCGTGGCCGCCGAGCGGGTCGGCGAGCGCGTCTGGCTCTGGGAGTCCGCGTACCAGCGGGCCGACGGCACCGCGCAGGAGTACGTGGTGCTGCCCGCACGGCAGGCCGTCCCGCTCCCCGCGCACGCCTCCTTCGACCTCGGCGCGAGCCTCGGCATCCCGTTCCTGACCGCCCACCGCGCGCTGACCGTCGCCGACGGCGGGCCGCAGCGCCTCGCGCCCGGCGCGCTCGCCGGCCGCACCGTGCTGGTGGCCGGCGGCGCGGGCGCGGTCGGCAACGCGGCGATCCAGCTCGCCCGGTGGGCGGGCGCCCCGGTGATCACCACGGTCAGCAGCCCGCAGAAGGCGGCGCTGGCCGCCGCGGCCGGCGCGCACCACGTCGTGGACTACCGCGCGCAGGACGCCGAGACGGAGATCCGCGGCATCGCGCCGGACGGCGTGCACATCGTGGTCGAGGTCGCACCCGCCGCGAACGCCGCGCTCGACCTGGCGGTCACCGCGCCGGACGCGGTCATCGCCTTCTACGCGGACGACGGCGCGACGGTGGCCGTCCCGAGCCGTCCGTCGATGGCCGCCAACCTCCGCTGGCAGGGCGTGCTGGTCTACACCGTGCCGACCGCCGCCAAGGACCACGCGGTGGCCGCGGTCAGCGCCGCCCTCGCCGACGACGCCCTGCACGTGGGCGAGGGCGCCGGCCTGCCCCTGCACCACTTCCCGCTCGCCGAGACCGGTGCGGCGCACGCCGCGGTGGAGTCGGGCGCGGTCGGCAAGGTGCTGGTGAACGTCTCGGCGTAGGCCCGGGCGGCGCGGGGTCCGGGTTCCGGGGTCCGGCGGCCCGGGGGCGGGGGCCCGGGGGCGGGGGCCCCGCGTCCGGCGTCCTGGTGTCCCGGCGGCCACCTTTCGGTGGGGAGCGAACGGTGGCGGGCGCAGGATGGGGACATGGAGAAGGACAGGACGGCGGACCCCGCGGCACCCGGGCTGGCGGCGCTGGCCGGGCTGCTGGCCGACGAGACCCGCGCCGCGGTGTGCCTGGCGCTGCTCGACCGGCGGGCGTGGACCGGCGGCGAGCTGGCCCGGTACTGCGGGGTGGCGCCGTCGACGATGAGCGAGCACCTCGCGCGGCTGGTCGATGGCGGGCTGCTGGTGCGCGAGCGCCAGGGCCGGCACGGCTACGTGCGGCTCGCCGGTCCCGACGCGGCCAGGTTCGTGGAGGACCTGGCAGCGCGGGTGAGCGCGCCCCCGCCGGCCACCGCTGGAGGGCTGCGCGCCCACAGCGCGAGCCGGGCGCTGGCACGCGGCCGCACCTGCTACGACCACCTCGCCGGGCGGCTCGGCGTTGCCGTCACCGACGCGATGACCGCCCGCGGGATGCTGCGCCAGGACACCGGGTTCGCGCTCACCGACGCCGGGGTCGACTGGCTGACCGGGCTCGGCGCCGACCTGGCGCGCTCCCCGAACTCGCGGCGCCCGCTGGCCAGGTCCTGCCTGGACTGGACCGAGCGCCGCCCGCACCTGGCGGGCACCGCGGGCGCCGAACTGTGCCGCCTGGTGCTGGACCACGGCTGGGCCACCCGGATCGGCACGGGCCGCGCCGTCAGGGTGACGCCCCTGGGCGAGCACGAACTCGCCCGGACGCTGGGCATCCCGGCAGCCGACCTCGACCCGTCGGACCCACGGTAGGCGGCGGGCACGGCGGACGGCGGAGGCGGGCTGGCGGGCGTCCCGGTGCCACCGCGGACTTACCGTGCGGGCGGATGCGGCCTCCGCCCGCGCCGCCACCGGCGGATGGCCCACAATGGGCGGGTGACCGCCGTGACGCTGACCCTGCGGGGCGAGGATCTGCCTGGCCGCAGCTGCGGCGGAGCCCCGGGCTTCCCCGCGTACGGGAACATCCACGTCGCCGTCCAACGCCGAGCCAAACCGGGGGAGTTGCTCGGTCTCACACCGGGCGACGCGTCGCACGCCACCTGGACGCTCGCGTGCCGGGCCGGGGCGGCGCGGGACGGCGGCACCGAGCTGACCGGGCCCTACGTGCAGGGCGGGCCCGGCGAGCGGTTCGTCTACCTGTCCTGGGGGACCGTCGGCGAGGACGGCGCCTTCACGATGTTCCGGCGCGCCAAGCTGATGCTCGGCGCGATCGCCCCGGAGGTGCTGGCCGCGGCCGTCGACTCGGGCCGGCTGACGGGCACGTTCGGCCTGACCGATGCCAAGGGGCACCCGACGTGCGCGCGGGTGGTTCCGCCGGGCGTCCGGTGGGTCGCCGGTTGATCGCGCCCAGCCGGTCCGTCCCCGCCGCGCCCTAGCGTGAGCGGAAGGCGTCCGCGGTGGCGGTGGCCGCTCGCTCGACCAGGTCGATGCCGGCACGTTCCGAGCCCTGGCCCGAGGACAGCACGGCGATCAGCAGGCGGTGGCCGTCGCGGACGACCTGGCCGATGCTGTTGACGTCCCACAGCCCGGTCCTCGTGCGCTGGAGCCAGCCGTTCTTGAGGGCGAAGCCGGCGTCGTCGGAGTCGGCGGCCGACACGCCCCAGTTCTGGGTGGCGGTCACCGCGCCCATCAGGCCCGCGATGTAGGCGCGCGAGGCGCTGGACAGCGGGGAGTCCGCGCCCACGAACACCGCCCGCAGCAGGGTGAGCTGGTCGCCGGGGGTGGTCTGGGTGAGGCCCCACAGCTCGCCGCTGCCGGGCGTGGTGTGGTCGAGTCCCAGGGTCTCGTTGGCCTCGGCCAGTCCCGGTCCGCCGCCGATGGCGTCCCACAGCGCGGTGGCCGCGTCGTTGTCGCTCTGCTCGATCATCACGGTGGCCAGGGCGCGCTGGTTCGCGGTGAGATGCGTGTCCGCGTGCTGTGCCCGCAACAGCAGCGCGGCGAGGATGTCCACCTTGACGATGCTGGCCGTGTCGTAGGTGTTGCCGGCGTCGTCGCTGCTGTCGAAGGCGGCGCTGACCTCCACGCCGTCGTCCAGGTCGGTGACGGCCACGGCGACGTCGCCGTCCGCGGACAGCGCGTCGACCGCCTCCGCCACCACCGCCGACGCGGACCGCTTCGCAGCGGTCGGGGTCGCGATCGGCGTCGCTGCCGTCGACGGGGGAGCGGTCGTGGCCGAGGCCGTCGTGGACGGCGAGGGGGCCGCCGCCGAGGTCGTTGCGGGGCTGGGCGTGGCGGTGCCGGAGGCCGCCCCGGCGGGCTTGGCGTCGGAGGCGGCGGGTGTGGACGGCGACTGCGTGATCGTGGCCAGCGTGAGCACCGCGATGGCGGCCAGCGCCGTCACCGACACCAGCAGCGGCCGGGCCCACGGCTTCCCGTGCGGGCGCGGCCCCGAGGGGTCGGGCGGTCCGTCCCCACCGTCGGGCGACGGTGGCCGTTCCTGTGTCATGCCGCGGACCGTAGAGGCGGATTCTGGGGTTCTGGTGAGAACCCCGGCCCGGATCCCTGAGATCCCGATGAAACCGCTCGTCATCGCACCCCCTGCCGGCCCACCACCCCGCCGCTGCGTGACCTGATCTCTTCTTGCGTGAGTTCCGTAAAAGATTTCATCTTATGCGCGGAGTATTGCGGCAGAGTGAGCGCGTCGTTACGATCCCCGGCACCAGACTTCCGGTCCGCTGCCGATCCCCCCATCCCCGTGCGGCGGCGGGAGTTGACAGCCGATCGGAGGAGTCCAGATGGGTGTCACACGCCGGGTCTTCCTGCGGGCCGCGGTCGCGGCCACCGCGGTGGGAGCCGCAGGGGCGACCACGACCGCACTCGCCGGCAGCGCGTCAGCGGCGGGCAGCCCGCCGGGAGACGTCGTCGGCAAGATCACCGTCGGGTACCAGGGCTGGTTCGCGTGCATCGGCGACGGAGCCCCGATCAACGGGTGGTGGCACTGGACCCAGAACTGGGGCCAGCCGCCGTCCCCGTCGAACACCGGCATCAAGTGCTGGCCCGACATGCGCGACTACACGCACGGCTACCAGACGTCCTACGCGCATCTGGGCAACGGGCAGCCGGCGACGCTGTTCTCGTCGTACGACCAGCAGACCGTGGACACGCACTTCCAGTGGATGCAGCAGTACGGCATCGACACCGCGGCGCTCCAGCGGTTCAACCCCACGGGCGGGGAAGGGCCGACGCGGGACGCGATGGCGACGAAGGTGCGCAGCGCCGCCGAGTCCCACGGCGTGAAGTTCTACCTCATGTACGACGTCTCCAATTGGACGAACATGCAGTCCGAGATCAAGACGGACTGGACGAACAAGATGGCGGCGCACACGGCGAGTTCGGCGTACGCGCGGCAGAACGGCAAGCCGGTGGTGTGCATCTGGGGCTTCGGCTTCAACGACGGCAACCACCCGTTCGGCGCCGACGCATGCCTGGACGTCGTCAACTGGTTCAAGGCGCAGGGCTGTTACGTCATCGGCGGGGTCCCGCGCGAGTGGCGCACCGGCGGCGCCGGCACCCGCACCGGCTTCACCGACGTCTACCACGGCTTCGACATGAT
This sequence comes from Actinomycetes bacterium, assembly GCA_009783685.1. Taxonomy (GTDB): domain Bacteria; phylum Actinomycetota; class Actinomycetes; order Streptomycetales; family Streptomycetaceae; genus Actinacidiphila. The sequence continues at coordinate 464 of WRCZ01000407.1, read as the reverse complement.
CTCCCCGTGGATGGTCGGCGCGATCGGCAACGCCGGCGAGTCCGACAACGCCTACACCACCTACACCGTCGGCGACGAGGCCGACTGCGTCGCCCACGGCATCGACTACCAGCCGTGCGTGCTGCCCGGCGACGTCTCCGGGCGGCAGCGCGCCCACGGCGACTTCATGTGGCGGCAGTTCTACAACATGTGCCGCGCCGGGGTGCAGGGCATCTACATCTCGATGTTCGACGAGTACAACGAGGGCAACCAGATCGCCAAGACCGCCGAGTCGCAGGCGTGGGTGCCCACCGACTCCGGGTTCCTGGCGCTGGACGAGGACGGCACCGCCTGCTCCTCGGACTACTACCTGCGGCTGACCGGCGACGGCGGCCGCATGCTCAAGGGCCAGATCGCGCTGACCGCCACCCGCCCCACCCAGCCGACCACCGGCGGCGGGACCCCGCCGCCGCCCACCGACCTGG
>WRCZ01000406.1 GCA_009783685.1 Actinomycetes bacterium | reverse complement strand
GCAGCTCTCGGTGCCGCCGCTGGTGAACGTGCCGGCCGTCCCCGGTGGCCCGCCGAGCAGGTCGGCGGCGCGCGCCACCACCTCGTTCTCCAGGGTGACCACGCTCGGGAAGGCCGTCATGTCCAGGCCGTTGACGCCGGCGACGGCCTCCTGCGCCCGTGCGGCCAGCTCGTCGAGCCCGGGCAGCCCGGCATCGTACACGTAGGCCATGGTCCGGCCGCCGTGCACCGGCAGGTCGGTGGCGCGCAGCGCGGCCAGCCGGTCGAGCAGCGCGGCGGCGCTCGCGTCGGTCGGGGCGGCGATGTCGATGTCGGCGGCGGCGTCGATGTCGGTATCGGCGTCGGTATCGGCGTCGGTATCGGCGTCGGCGAGGGCGGAGGTCTGGGCGTCCCGGTCCATGCCGCGGAATCTAGGCCAGGGACGCGGACACACACCAGGCCCGAAGCAGAATATTGTTCACCTTCTGCTGTCGGGCCTGGTCACCGGTGTGGTCAGCGCTTGAGCGTCGGCTTCAGCTCCATCAGCCGGCCGAGCAGGCCGTTGACGAACGACGGCGACTCGTCGGTGGAGAACTCCTTCGCCAGCTGCACCGCCTCGTCCAGCACCACCGCGTCCGGGACGTCGTCCTCCCACAGGAGTTCGTAGGTGCCCAGGCGCAGCACGTTGCGGTCGACGACCGGCATCCGGTCCAGGGTCCAGCCCACGGAGTAGCCGGCCAGCAGCTCGTCGATGCGCGCCGCGTGCTCCGCGTAGCCCTCGACCAGCTGACGGGTGTAGTCGGTGACCGGCGGCTGCCGGTCGTCGGTCCGGGCGAGCCGGATCCAGTCCGCCATGACGGTCGTGGGGGCGGCGCCCCGCTGCTCCGCCTCGAAGAGGATCTGGAAGGCTCGCTTGCGGGCCTTGTTGCGGGCAGCCACGGTTAGCTGTTCACCCGGCCGAGGTAGTCGCCCGTGCGGGTGTCGACCTTCACCTTTTCACCCGTGGTGATGAACAGCGGCACGCCGATCTCGTGGCCGGTCTCCAGGCGGGCCGGCTTGGAGCCGCCGGTGGAGCGGTCGCCCTGCACGCCCGGCTCGGTGTACTCGATGACCAGCTCGACGGAGGCCGGCAGCTCGATGTACAGGGGCGCGCCCTCGTACATCGCGACGACCGCCTCGAAGCCCTCCAGCAGGTAGTTGGCGGCGTCGCCGACGACCTCGGGGGTGATGTTGATCTGGTCGTACGTCTCCGTGTCCATGAACACGAAGTCGGTGCCGTCCTTGTAGGAGAACTGCATGCCGCGCTTGTCGACGTTGGCCGTCTCGACCTTCACGCCTGCGTTGAAGGTCTTGTCGACGACCTTCCCGGACAGCACGTGCTTCAGCTTGGTGCGCACGAAGGCGGGGCCCTTGCCGGGCTTGACGTGCTGGAACTCGACGACGGTCCAGAGCTGGTCGCCGTCGAGCTTGAGCACGAGGCCGTTCTTGAGGTCGTTCGTGGTGGCCACGGTTGCGGAGTCTCCTGAAAGTGCAGCTTCGGGACCGCGGAAATGCCGCGCCCGGCTCAGAGGGCGAGCAGTTCCTTGGTCGTGATGGTGAGTAGCTCAGGCCCGCCGTCCGCCGTGGGGCGGACGACGAGTGTGTCGTCGATCCGGACCCCGCCACGGCCCGGGAGATGGACCCCCGGCTCGACGGTGACCGGCACGCAAGCGTCCAGTTTACCCATGGCCGCCGGTGACAACTGAGGGTCCTCGTCGATTTCCAGGCCCACGCCGTGCCCCGACCACGGGGCCAGGCCCTCCGCATGGCCGGCGGCGGTGAGCGGGCGGCGGGTCGCGCTGTCCACGTCGCGGCAGGCCACACCGGGTGCGAGCGCCTCACGGCCGGCCCGCTGGGCGTCGAAGACGAGGTCGTACAGCTCGACCTGCCAGCCCGCCGGAGCGGTGCCGATCACGAAGGTGCGGCCGACTTCGCAGCGGTAGCCGCGGTAGCAGGCGCCCAGGCGCACGCTCAGGAAGTCGCCCTCCTCCACCCGCCGGTCGGTCGGCACGTGGCGGGCCGTACCGGAGTGCGGGCCGGTGCCCACGGAGGTGGGGAACGCCGGGCCGTCCGCGCCGTGGTCGACCAGGCGGCGCTCCAGCTCCAGTGCCAGGTGCCGCTCGGTGCGGCCGACCAGGATCGACTCCAGCAGCTCGCCGAGCGCCTGGTCCGCGATCTCGGCGGCGATGCGCAGGGCGGCGATCTCCTGCTCGTCCTTGACCAGCCGCAGCTGCTCGACCGCGCCCGCGAGGTCGGCCAGCGGGAGGTCGCGGGCGACCGAGCGGACGGCGCGGTGGCGCGCCACGGTCAGATGGTGCTCCTCGACCGCGAGGCGGTCGACTCGCTGCTCCCTGGCCAGGTCGGCCGCGGCCACGGCGGCGTCGGCCTCCGCCGACGGCAGCGTGGAGGTCCGCAGGTCCTCGGGCGGGCGCTCGGCGCCCCGGTCGCCCCGGTCCCCGGGGTCCGCCGGGTCGTCGGGGGGCGTCGCCAGGTGGACCAGGATGTCCTCGGCGCCGGGCCCGACCAGCAGGGCCGCGCCGGGCGGGGCGCAGCCGGTCAGGTACCGCACGTTCGCGGGGCGGGTCACCAGGGCAGCGTCGATCCCGGTCGCCGCACACCTCTCACGCAGCCGGTTCCTGCGGGTCCCATGCACCTCCGCCATGCGGCGAGCTTAGGCTGCCATCGACCGGATCGCCCCTTTTGTGCCGACGTCCGGGCGCGCATCGGCACCGGGGTCCGGCCGGGCGTTCACACCGCCGCCCGGGCGCGGGCCGTGACCGGCCGTCTCACCAGGTCGGCGGGCCCTGGAGGCTACGGGCGACAACACGGTCCAGCGCGGCCACGGCGGAGGCGACGTCGAGCTGGGAGTTGTCGATGATGGGCAGGCCCGAGCCGTACCAGCCGGCCATGCGGCCGTGGATCCTGGCCACCTCCTCGTCGGAGAGCCGGCGGTTGCCGGAGCGCTCGGCGTTGCGGGTGAGCACCACGTCCAGGCCGGGCAGCAGGACGACGGGCAGCAGCCCGGGGCCGACGTGCCGCTTCCAGCCGCCGAGTCCGACCGCGGGCCGGTCAGGAAACACCGCGTCGTCGATGATGCAGGACACCCCGTTGGCAAGGAAGTTGCGGGCGGCGAAGCCGCAGGTCCGGCGGGCGAGGCGGTACTGCGCCTCGGAGTGCTCGTTCCACCCGGCCTGCGGGTCGGCGAAGCCGCTGCGCACCCACTCGCGCACGTCGTCCAGGCTGATGTGAGCGGTCGGGGCGCCCCGCTGGTCCGCCCAGTGGCGCGCGATGGTGGTCTTGCCGGCGCCGGCCGCGCCGATCAGCAGCACGGCTATCGGGCCCTGGGGGGCGGGCAGTTGCACCGGCGTCGGCGCGGGCAGCGGGAAGTGCCCGGTGGTGCTCCCCTGCTGGGGGGACGGCCGACCGGGCTGCGGCGCCCCGACAGCGTGCTGCATCTCGGCCCACTCCATCCCGTGCCGGAACCTCGGCTGCTGACATGACCGGCCGGTAGCGCCGTTCGACACCGAACGGTACCGCTCCCGGCATCCGTTGTGTGAACGACCGGGGTGTACAGGTGGTGCCCGTGGGACGTCGGCCCCATGAAGGAACGGCGGGCGCCCCAAGGGGCGCCCGCCGCTGCCCGGTTCGCGCCCGCCGGGAGCCGGAGCCCTACTGCGCGCTCTGCTCCGCGAGGGCGCGCAGGGCCAGCCGGTAGGAGCCGATGCCGAAGCCCGCCACGGTGCCGCTGGCGACCGCGGCGATCACCGAGGTGTGCCGGAACTCCTCGCGGGCGTACGGGTTGGAGATGTGCACCTCGATCAGCGGGGCCGTGCGCTGCGCGGCGGCGTCCCGCATGCCGTACGAGTAGTGGGTGAACGCGCCGGGGTTCAGGACCACGGGGATCCGCCCGTCGGCCGCCTCGTGCAGCCAGCGGATCATCTCGCCCTCGTCGTTGGTCTCCCGCACCTCGACGTCGAAGCCCAGCTCCGCCCCGAGCTTGGTGCACTCCTCGACGAGTCCGGCGTACGACGTCGAGCCGTACACGTCGGGCTCGCGCGAGCCGAGCCGGCCCAGGTTGGGGCCGTTGAGCACCAGGACGCGGCTCACGCGGACACCTCCCCGTACGCGGCCAGCAGCACCGCCGGGTCCGGGCCCTCCAGCACGGTGGGCTTGGCCAGGCCGTCGAGGACGATGAAGCGCAGCAGGTCGCCGCGGGACTTCTTGTCGACCTTCATGGTCTCCAGCAGCCGCGGCCACTGGTCGCCGCGGTAGGTCAGCGGCAGCCCCACCGACTCCAGCACCCTGCGGTGCCGGTCGGCCGTCGCGTCGTCCAACCGCCCGGCCAGCCGGCCGAGTTCGGCGGCGAAGACCATGCCGACGGAGACCGCGGCGCCGTGCCGCCAGTTGTAGCGCTCGTTCTTCTCGATGGCGTGCGCCAGGGTGTGGCCGTAGTTGAGGATCTCCCGCAGGCCGGACTCCTTGAGGTCGGCGGACACCACCTCGGCCTTGACGCGGATGGCGCGCTCGACGAGTTCCGCGGTGTGCGGGCCCTGCGGGGTGCGGGCGGCGGCCGGGTCGGACTCGACCAGGTCGAGGATGGCCGGGTCGGCGATGAAGCCGGCCTTGATCACCTCGGCGAGCCCGCTGACGTAGTCGTTCGGCGGCAGGCTGTCCAGCGCGGCCAGGTCGCACAGCACGCCGGCCGGCGGGTGGAAGGCGCCGACCAGGTTCTTGCCCTCGGCGGTGTTGATCCCGGTCTTGCCGCCGACCGCGGCGTCGACCATGCCGAGCACGGTGGTGGGCACCGCGATCCAGCGCACGCCGCGCAGCCAGGTCGCCGCGACGAACCCGGCGAGGTCGGTGGTGGCGCCGCCGCCGACGCCGACGATGACGTCGGTGCGGGTGAAGCCGGTCTGGCCGAGCGCCTTCCAGCAGTAGGCGGCGACCTCGGCGGTCTTGGCCTCCTCGGCGTTCGGCAGCTGGATCGCGATCGCCTGGTAGCCCTGCTCGGCCAGGTCCTCGCGGATCGCCTCGCCGGTGCCGGCCAGCGCCTCGGGGTGCAGCACCGCGACGCGCAGCGCCTTGTCGCCGATCAACCCGGGCAGCTCGCCGAGGAGTTGGTGGCCGACGAGCACCTCGTACGGTGCGGTGCCCGCCGAGCCGCCGACCTGGATGCGGGTGGGAGGCGCGGTCTGCCCCGCGGCCTGGGCGTTGTCGCTCATGCGTCCTTCAGTTGGAGTGCGTCGAGGACGGCGTCGGCCACGTCCTCCGGGGTCCGGTCGTCGGTGGGCACCACGGCGCGGGCGACCTCGGTGTACAACGGCCGCCTGGCGTCCATCAGTTCGCGCCAGCGCTGCCGCGGGTTGACGGCGAGCAGCGGGCGGGGGGCATCGAGGCCGACCCGGCGGACGGCGTCGTGCAGGCCGACCTCCAGGAAGACCACCGGCAGCCCGGCGAGCAGGGTGCGGGTGCCGTCGTCCATGACGGCGCCGCCGCCGAGCGACAGCACCCCGTCGTGCTCGGCCAGCGCGGCCCGCACGGCGGCCCGTTCCAGCTCGCGGAAGTGCGGCTCGCCCTCGTCGATGAAGATCTCCGCGATGGGCTTGCCCGCGGTGGCCTCGATGTCGCCGTCGGTGTCCCGGTAGACCACGCCGAGCCGGGCGGCGAGCACCTGGCCGACGGTGGTCTTGCCGGCGCCGGGCGGCCCGACGAGGACGATCCGCGGCGGCCCCGCGGCCGGCCGGGCGGTCACCGGATGGCCAGGTGGTCGAGGAAGTCGGTGACGTTGCGCCGGGTCTGGGCCACCGAGTCGCCGCCGAACTTCTCGGCGACGGCGTCGGCGAGCACCAGGGCGACCATCGCCTCGGCGACGATGCCGGCGGCCGGCACCGCGCACACGTCGGAGCGCTGGTGGTGGGCCTGGGCGACCTCGCCGGT
>WRCZ01000405.1 GCA_009783685.1 Actinomycetes bacterium | reverse complement strand
CCTTCCGGGACGCCGCGTGGGCGAGTACTACATGGGCCTGCTGCTGGACGGTCCCGCCGGCGGATGAGCGACGCCGGGGGAGCGCGGCGGGCCGTTGTCCTCGCCGCCGCCCTTGTGGTGCGCGGTGGTTCGGACGGAGAGCGCGGCAAGGCCGAACCCGCGAAGGGCTCGCGCTTCGGGGGCATCGCGGCACACTCGGCGAGGACCGCTACGCCGCCGGAGCACGAGCCCTGAGCTGACGACTCTCAGGCGGGTGCGGGGGCGCGCCGGGCGGCGGCGAGGGCCGCGTCGGTGTCGGCGGCGGCCAGGTCCGCGTTGATGTGCGCCCCGGCCAGGGCCCCGGCCGCAGCCGAGGCGCCGACCTGCGCCATCGGGTCCGTGGCGTTGCCGGCCACCCACACCCCGGGGATGTCGGTGGTGCCGGCCGTGCCGGTCACGAAGCGGCGGCCGATCCCGCCCGGAAGGTCCTCCATCGGCAGCCCGAGGTCCGCCAGCCCGGACGTGCGGGCCTGAAGGGAGGTGGCGACCGCGAGGACCCGCCGCGCGACCAGCCGGCCGTCCGCGAGCCGCACGCCCTCGATGCCGCCGTCCTCCGCGGTGACGACCTGGCCGACCGGGCCGTCGACGACGAGGATGCCGCGGGCCGCGAAGCGCTCGCGCGTCTCGGAATCCAGTTCGGTGTCGCGGGTGAAGTAGACCAGGTCGTCGGTCAACTGGCGGAACAGCAGGGCGTGGTGGACGGAGGCGGGGCCGGTGGCCAGGATGCCGATCGGCTCGTCGCGCACCTCCCAGCCGTGGCAGTACGGGCAGTGCACCACGCCGTGCCCCCAGTGCGAGGCCAGGCCCGGGACGTCCGGCAGGACGTCCCGCAGCCCGGTCGCCACCAGCAGGCGGCGCGCCAGCACGGTCCTGCCGTCGGCCAGCGTCACCGTGAAGCGCGGGTCGCCCTCGGCCGACGGTCCGGCGGGGGCGGCGGACTCCACCTCGCCGGCCACGACCCGCCCGCCGTAGTGGCGCACCTCCGCGCGGCCGCGCGCCAGCAGCTCGGCCGGCGGCATGCCCTCCAGGCCGAGCAGTCCGTGCACGCCCTCGGCCGGGGCGTTGCGCGGCGTGCCGCTGTCGATGACGACGACCTCGCGGCGCGAACGGGCCAGCATGAGCGCGCCGTTGAGGCCGGCGGCTCCGCCGCCGATCACCACGGCGTCCACGGTGCCGTCCGGCAGCGTGTCCTGCACCGAGGCGTCCGCCGCGGTCGCGGCGGCCGGCGAGGAGGCCGCCGGCCCGGGAGTCGTCGGAGTGGAGGTCATCGGTGTCGCGGCCATGAGACGCGCCCTTTCGTTCGCAGGGGGACCCGAACCCGGGCTCTGCCGACGACCGTAGGTAGACTCTGCCGAAGAGGCATACTTTCTTGCGTATCGCGCAAGAAAGTGACGGGTTCACCGGCCTCCCGCGCAAGCGGGCCCGCCCCGCACGCCCGACCCGCGTGCCGAACCCCCACGTCCGCCCCGCGCGATCGAGCCCTGGCGGAACCGGCCGCGCCTGCCGGCCGCACGCTCGCCCCTGATCCGCGCGTCGGACAGCGCCGGTGGCGTCGGTACCGCACTCGTTCCCCTTGGTGACGTAGAGTGCCAACTCAATCACATCGGGTCATCCTCAGGGTGGGTGCGGCGGATGGACGTGCAGCGAGGCCGGCGAGCCGTCGCGACCTGGCCCGGCGCCGGGGCGGGGGAGTGCTGCCACCGATGACCGCCGCACTGTCCGTGCTGCCCGCCCTCGCCGCGCACCTGGCGCCGTCCGTGCCGCACGGCGGCCTGGCGGCGGCCGGCGACCCGTCCCAGCTGCTCCCCGCACGGCAGCAGATGGCGTTCACCCTGGGGTTCCACATCATCCTGGTCCCTTTCGGCGTGGCCCTCACCTCGCTGATGCTGGTCGCGAACTACCGCGGTCTGAAGCACGGTGACGAGCAGGCCATGCTGCTGGCCCGGCGCTGGTCCAAGGTCGCCGCCGTGCTGTTCGCGGTGGGCGCGATCACCGGCACCGTCCTCACCTTCGAACTCGGCATCCTCTGGCCCCGCATGATGGGCCGTTACGGAGCCGCCTTCGGCTTCCCGTTCGCCATCGAGGGGCTGTTCTTCTTCCTCGAGGCGATCTTCGTCTCGATCTACATCTACGGCTGGAAGCGGCTGCGGCCCTGGCCGCACTTCTGGACCGGGGTCGTCGTCTCGCTGTCCAGCATCGGCGGGGCCGGCGCGGTGATCGCCGCCAACAGCTGGATGAACCAGCCCGCCGGCTTCACCCTGCGCAACGGGCAGGTGGACACGGTCAGTCCCGGCAGGGTCTTCTTCAACGGAGCCTTCTGGTACGAGTTCTTCCACATGCTGCTCGCCGCGTACATCGTGGCCGGGTTCTGCGTGGCCAGCGTCTACGCCGTCGGCATGCTGCGGGGGCGCACCTCCCGCTACCACCGGATGGGCTTCACGATCGGCTTCGTGACGGCCGCGGTGGCCGTGCCGTTCCAGATCGTCATGGGCGACACCATCGCCCGGTACGTGTTCGACGCCGAGTCCCCGAAGTTCTCCGCCGTGGAACTGCTGCCCACCACCGGCACCCACGTGCCCGAGACGCTCGGCGGCGTGCTCGTCAACGGGAGGATCCGCTACGGCCTGCGCATCCCCGACGGCGCGTCGCTGCTGGCCGGCTTCAGCGTCAACACCCGGATCAAGGGCCTGGACGCCATCCCCGTCCAGTACCGGCCCTCCGAGCAGGAGGTGAACACCGTCCACCTGGCGTTCGACGTCATGGTGGGGCTGTCGTTCGTGCTCCTCCTGCTCGCCGTCTGGTACGCCTGGCTGCTGTGGCGGCACCGGCCGATCACCGGCGCGCGCTGGTTCCTGCGGGCCAGCGCGCTCAGCGGACTCGCCGCGGTCGCCTGCCTGGAGACCGGGTGGATCGTCACCGAGGTCGGCCGGCAGCCGTGGATCGTGGTGGGGCACCTGCTCACCAGGGACGCGGTGGCCACCCGCGGCAACCTGTGGGCCTGGTTCGCCGCGGTCCTCGCCATCTACGTCGCCGTCGGCCTGACCGCAGGCGCCGTCCTCATCTCCATGAAGAGACGCTGGCGCACCGAGGGCGGCGACAGCGTGGACGTCCCCTACGGGCCGCGCGGCGAGACCGCCGGCGCGCCGCAGGAAGCGGGAACCTGATGCCCGAACTGGTCGCCGTGTTCCTGTTCATCGGGGTCGTCGCCTACAGCCTGCTCGGCGGCGCCGACTTCGGCGCGGGCTTCTGGGACCTGACCGCCGGCGGCGCCGAGCGCGGCCGGGCGCCCCGCGCGCTCGTCGACGCCTCGCTCAGCCCGGTGTGGGAGGCCAACCACACCTGGCTCATCTACTGCCTCGTCATGCTGTGGACCGGCTTCCCCACCGCCTTCGAGGCCATCACCACCACCCTCTACCTCCCGCTGGGCATCGCCGCGCTCGGCATCGTGCTGCGCGGGGCCGGGTTCGCGTTCCGCCACGCGTCCATCCGCACGCCCGAACAGCGCCTGTACGGTGCCGCGTTCGCGCTGTGCTCGCTGCTCACCCCGTTCTGCTTCGGCGCCATCACCGGCGGCATCGCGTCCGGCCGGGTGCCCACGCGCGGCAAGGGCGACGCCATCACGAGCTGGCTCAACCCCACGTCCGCGCTCGGCGGGGTCCTCGCCGTCCTGGTGTGCGCCTACCTGGCGGCGGTCTACCTGTGCGTCGCGGCCGTGCGGGCGGACGACCCGGGACTGGCCGAGTACTTCCGGGTGCGGGCCCTGGCCGCGGCCCTGGTCACCGGGGCGGTCAGCGTCGGCGGCATCTTCGTCCTGCGCAGCGACGCCCCCCGCCTGTTCCACGAACTCAGCCACCGCGCGCTGCCGCTGGTGATCCTCGCCGCCGCCGGCGGTGTGGCCGGCGTCATCGTGCTGGCACGGCCCGTCCGCAGGCCGCTCGGTTTGCGCGAGACGGCAGGGGCCGCCGTCGCGCTCGTCGTCCTGGGGTGGGGCGTGGCGCAGTACCCCTACCTGCTGGGCACCCATCTCTCGATCGACGCGGCCGCCGCGCCGCACTCGGTGCTCTGGGTGCTGGTCGCCGTGGCCATCGCCGCCGGCGCGCTGATCCTGCCCTCCGCGATCCTCCTCTTCCGGCTGGCCGAACGCGGCCGGCTGGGCACGCCCGCCGACCAGACCTCCGGATAGCCCGCGTGCCGCCGTCCCGCAGGAGCGGACCCGGGTGGACCCGCGGCCTGCTCGCGCTCGCGGCCGGCAGCGTGAACGCCTTCGGCTTCCTCGCGCTCGGCGGCGTGTTCACCAGCGTGGTCACCGCCAACTCCGCGGCCGTCGGCCTCCATCTCGGCGCCGGCGAGTTCGGCGCCGCCCGGCCGGTGGCGCTGGCCCTGCTGGCGTACGCGTGCGGAGCGGCGGTGGGGAGCCTGGCGGCAGGCGGCCGGGGGCGCCTGCCCGCGACGGGCCTGCGCGGCGCGCTGGCGCTGGAGTGCCTGCTCCTGTGGCTGGTGGCCGCGTGCTGGCTGGCCTGGCACACCAGGCCGGACGGCGCGGGGCGCGACACCCTGCTGTTCCTGGCCGCCGCGGCCATGGGCTGCCAGAACGCGGGCCTGCGGGTGGCCGCCGGGAGCGAGGCCACCACGGCGTATCTGACCGGCATGGTCACGTCGATCATCGCCGGCCTGGTCACCGAGGGGCGGGCCCCGGTGCGCAACGCCGTCGTGGTGCTCCTGCTGATCGCCGGCGCGGCGGCGACCGGGGCCCTCTTCCGCTGGGCCCACCACGGCGCCGTCCTGCTGCCCGCGGCGCTGGTGACGGCCGCGCTCGGCCTGCACCTCCCCGCTGGGCGGCGCGGCGGCCGGCCCCGGCGCGGGGCCGCGGCGCCGACCGGCGCGCGGTAGCGGCAGGGCGTGCAGCCGGGGCCGGCCGGGCGGGCGCGCTGATGGGCGGTCAGCCGGCCGGGCGGTCCGGCGGCTGCTCGTCCGGGGCCGCGTTGCCACCCTGGTGCACCGACAGCAGGGACAGCAGGTCCGCCACCGTGGGGCCGGCGTCCGCGGGGTGCCGCAGCACCGTGCCCTCGGGAATCTGGTAGCGGTTGGAGCGGCCGTTCCTGGTGTGCGTGAGGTAACCGTCGGACTCGAGGTCGGCGATGATCTTCTGCACGGCGCGTTCGGTGAGCAGGCAACGCGCGGCGATGTCGCGGACGCGCACGCCGGGGTCGCGGGCGATGGCGGCCAGGACGCGCGCGTGATTGGTCAGGAACGTCCATCCCGTCCGGGGGAGTTCGGCATCGTCCATGGTCGACATCGTACGACGCCTGATTCCGGACAGCACACACGTGAATGGATTTTCGTGTATTCCTTGACGGGTTCCTTCCGGGTGCGCATCCTGGACGCACCTGTCCGCCATCGAGGGGAGCGGTGTGATGATCCGCATCGAGCGTGTCCCTGCAGCGAGCGCACGCCCCGACTCCGCCGCAGCTCAGCAGCACCCCTCTCCTCACGTCCGCGTGGTCCGGGACCTGCACTCCGGACTGCAGGTGCGGCTCACCGAGGCCGGCGCACGCACGCGCGCCACCGTGATCGGGGAGGTCGACCTCGGCTGCGCCGGGATGCTCCAGCACGTCCTGCAGGACACCCTCTCCTCCGCCCCCGGCGGTCTGGACCTCGACCTGTCGGGGGTGGCGTTCTTCGACTGCTCGGGGATGAACGTCCTGCTGCGCCTGCGCGCGCAGGCCCGGGGGCTCGGGGTTCCGCTCGCGGTCGTGCGGATGTCGCCCGCCGTCGTCCGCGTCCTCGAACTCACCCGTTCCGGGGCGCTGTTCGGCTGACGGAGGGCCCTGACGCCCGGCCCGCGCGGACCCGGAGCACCCGGCGCGGGGCGCCGCCCCGGCCGCGGCGCTCCCTCACGGCGCGGTGACCAGTGCCTTCTCCGTCT
>WRCZ01000404.1 GCA_009783685.1 Actinomycetes bacterium | reverse complement strand
GGGTGCCACGGCGACATGCCCCCCGTCTCGCCCCACCGGTCGTCGGCAGCCACTCACGCAACGCCCGCGCACCTTACGCTAGCTGCCGCTCACGCACCGCGTCCACGTGACCTCGTACTCATCGCAATGCGTACACAAGCGGATCACGCCGTCCGCCGAGGTTGCCCGGGAATACGCGGGTGGGGCAGGAGCCGTACGCTCCTGCCCCACCCGCGTCGTTGCAACTGCCGCCCGCCGGACGGCTCAGTGCATCGCCGCCGGCACACGGGCCTCGTCCCCGGCGCCCTGAGCGTCCACGCCGGTCCCGCCGCTGGACGCCACCATCGTGGAGCCCGGACGGGGGGCGTTGACGAAGATCAGCGCGATGAGGGAGGCCAGGGCCTCGATGGCGACGGCCCACCAGATCGCGTGGGTGTAGCCGTGCACCAGGGACTGCGACTGCAGCAGCCGCTGGGCGCTCGCCGAGCCGGCCGAACCGGCCGCGTGGGCGGCCAGGTACGTGGTCGTCGCCGACGCGGCGATCGTGTTGAGCAGCGCGGTGCCGATGGCCCCGCCCACCTGCTGCGAGGTGTTCACCATCGCCGAGGCGACACCCGCGTCACGCGGCTGGACGCCCTGCGTGGCAAGGGACATGGCCGGCATGAAGGCCGAACCCATGCCGAGGCCGAGCAGCACCAGACCCGGCAGGATCACGCCCGGGTAGGACGAGCCGACCCCGAGGCGGGTCAGCAGCAGCATGCCCACCGCGGCGACCGCGAAGCCGGGCGCCATCAGCGCGCGCGCCGGAAGGCGGGTGACCAGCCGGGCGCCGATCTGCGTGGAGCCGACCACGAAGGCCGCGACCATCGGCAGGAAGGCGAAGCCGGTCCTGATCGCCGAGTACCCCTGGACGACCTGCAGGTAGTAGGTCAGGAAGAGGAACACGCCGAACAGGCCGATGATGGCCAGGCCCAGGGACAGGTAGGTGCCGCCGCGGTTGCGCTCGCTGACCACGCGCAGCGGCAGCAGCGGCGCCTTGACCCTGGATTCGACCAGGGCGAAGGAGGCCAGCAGGACGCCGGCCGCGACGAACAGCCCGATCGTCGAGGTCGCGGACCAGCCGGCCGTCTCGGCGCGGGTGAACCCGTAGACCAGCGAGACCAGGCCCAGGGTGGCCAGCACCACGCCGGGGATGTCGAGCGAGGCCCGGTTCCTGCTGCCCTCGGGCTCGCGGATCACGAAGTACGCGCCGAGGGCGGCGATCACCGCGAAGGGGATGTTGACGAAGAAGGTCCAGCGCCAGTTGAGGTACTCGGTGAGCACGCCGCCGAGCAGCAGGCCGACGGCGCCGCCGCCGCCCGCGATCGCGCCGAAGATGCCGAACGCCTTCGCCCGCTCCCTGGCGTCGGTGAAGGTCACCGCGAGCAGCGAGAGCGCGGCGGGCGCGAGCAGCGCGCCGAACAGGCCCTGCGCGGCACGCGAGGTGAGCAGCATCGCCTCGTTGGCCGCGGCGCCGCCGATCGCGGACGCCAGGGCGAAACCGGTCAGGCCCACCACGAAGGTGCGCTTGCGGCCCCACAGGTCGGCGAGCCGGCCGCCGAAGAGGAGGAGCCCGCCGAAGGCCAGCGCGTAGGCGGTGATGACCCATTGTTTGTTGGCGTCGGAGATGCCGAGGGCGTGCTGGGCGCTCGGCAGGGCGATGTTCACGATCGTCGAGTCGAGGACGACCATCAACTGGGCGAGAGAAATGAAGACCAGGGCTTTCCAGCGGTTGGAGCCGGTGTCCTGAAGCCGGTGTGCGGCAGTTTGAGACATGGAGGTATCCACCTAGGTGTGCCCGCGGGCACGGGTGAGGTTCGGTCGGTACGGGCGGCGCCGCGCAACTGGGGCGGCCGCGGGGGTGGTTACGAGGTCGTCATCGACTCGAAAGTGGTGCGAAGTGGTCTATGGGGGTCGCGCCCGGAGCCGGAGCCGGCCGGCGGGCGCAGGCCGTCCAGGAAGAGGTCCAGACGCCGGTGGGCGCCGTCGCCGTCGCATCCCGTGCCGGGCAGCGGGCGGCTGAGCTGGCACACCGCGGTCATGAAGTCGGTCTGGGTGATGTCCCGGCGCAACTGCCCCGCCTCGCGGGCCCGTTCCATCAGCCGTTCGAGCGCGGTCCGGAACCGTGCGTACTCGGCGTACATCTCGGGCGTGATCTCCGGCCGCTCCCCGGCGGGGAGCAGTCCGCAGATCGCCGCGGCGCGCTCGTCGGCCGCCGCGTGGGCGAAGCCGCACAGCGCGGCGAAGGGGTCGGCGTCCTCGGCGGCCCTCTCGGCGAAGTCCGCGGTCCGGGTCAGCACGTAGAGCAGCACGGCACGCAGCAGTGCGTGCCGGTCGGGGAAGTGCCGGTAGAGCGTCGCGTTGCCGACGCCGGCCCGTCGCGCGATCTCGTCGAACGGGATGTCGGGGCCGTGCTCCACCAGCATGTCGCGGGCCGCGGCCAGGATCCGCTCCCGGTTGCGCGCCGCGTCGGTGCGCATGCGAGGGGCCCGGCGCGGTGCCGTCTCCGTCGCGTCGGCGGTGAGGGTCATGGCGGGACCTCCTCTCGTGGTAACCGGGGACGGAGCCCCCGGATTTTCATTCACGTGCATGTAACGGGGAGAGGGTCCCCGGATATTTCCCGTTCGGGGATGTGACCTGCGCCATGCCGCCCGCTCGGGCGGCTGCGCGCCGCGTGCTGCCCCCAACGCAAAACGGCGCCCTCTGGGAAGAGGGCGCCGTCGCGCATGGGATGAGTGGAGATGGCGGGAATCGAACCCGCGTCCTGTGGTGCGGAACCAGGGCTTCTCCGAGTGCAGTCCGCTGTGCTTTTCTCGGCCCCGGCAGTCACGCGGACAAGCTGCCGACGGGCCCAGCCACTGTGAGATTTCCCGCCGTGCCCCGTGGCCGGGCTCGGCGGTTGAGTCCCCTAGCTGATGCCAGGATCCGGGTCGGGAACAGCCCCGGGCTGACACTCCGCGGAGTCTACGCTAGCGGCTTATTAGGCAGCGAGAGCGTAGGCGGAGGAATCGCGCTGAGAATTGGCGATTATTGGTTTCGGCATATGGTTTACGAGATCATTGCCGCTTCCTCGACTCGCTTCCCCTGCTTCGACATCCCCAGTCGAAACCGATCATCCCCATGTGGTGTTTTCAAGGTGCACCACCCGTGTCACCGAGTGGCTGCTGCCATCGTAGAGCAAGAACGCAGACCGGTGCCAGCGCATTCCCGGGGGGCGGGGACCCGGCACGGAGCGGCACCCTGACCGGGCGCGGAGCGGGCTACGCGCCCCGCTGCTTGCGCCGCGCCGCCGACATCGCGCGGTCCGCCTCCCGGCGGTCCTGCTTCTCGCGCAGCGTCTGCCGCTTGTCGTACTCCTTCTTGCCCTTGGCGAGGGCGATCTCCACCTTCACCCGCCCGTCCTTGAAGTACAGGGCGAGCGGAACCACGGTGTGCCCGCTCTCCTGGGACTTCTGCTCCAGCTTGTCGATCTCGGCGCGGTGCAGCAGCATCTTGCGCTTGCGGCGCGCCGAGTGGTTGGTCCAGGTCCCCTGCGTGTACTCGGGGATGTGCACGTTGTACAGCCACGCCTCGTTGCCCTCGAGTTGCGCGAAGCCGTCGACGAGCGACGCGCGACCCAGACGCAGGGACTTGACCTCGGTGCCCGTGAGCACCAGGCCCGCCTCGTACGTGTCGAGGATGTGGTAATCGTGCCGCGCCTTCTTGTTCTGCGCGATCATCTTGCGACCGGTCTCTTTTGCCATAGCGCGGCCATTCTCCCACTAAGAGAGGGCACCGAGGCCAGTGAATACCTCGCGGCTGTCCGCGACCGGGTCCTGGCCGTCGGGCACCTGCACGTCCGGGGTGATGCCCTGGCCGTCGACGCTGCGGCCGTCCGGCAGGTCGTAGTGGCCGACGGTCAGCTCGGCGACCGATCCGTCCGGCAGCGTGCTGGGCATCTGCACCGAGCCCTTGCCGAAGGTGCGGGTGCCGATCACCACCGCGCGGCCCCGGTCCTGGAGGGCGCCGGCCAGCAGTTCCGCGGCGCTCATCGTGCCGCCGTCCACCAGCACCACCAGCGGCACGCGGGTGTCGCCGCCGGTCGCCGCGTACAGCGCCCGCTGGCTGCCGTGCACGTCGTAGGTGGCGACCAGCCCGCCGTCGAGGAACGCGGAGGCGACCGCGACGGCCTCGGTGACCAGGCCGCCGGAGTTGCCGCGCAGGTCGAGCAGCACGCCGTGCGGGGCGTTCCGCACCGCCTGGCGGACCTGGGCGCCGACGCCGCGGCTGAACGCGTCGATCGCGACGACGGTCGGGCCGTCCGCGGACCGGGTCACGGTGACGGCCTCGGTGGCGAGGGTGGCGCGGTGCACCGCGACGGTCCAGCTGCGCGTGCCGCGCTGCACACCGAGCGTGACGGGGCTGCCGGGGACGTTGTCGCCGCGCAGATCCGCGACGACCTCGGTGACGGCGAGACCGGTGGTGTGCGTGCCGCCGATGGCGGTGAGGACGTCGCCCACCTCTATACCGGCGCCCTCGGCGGGGCTGTCGTCCTGGACCCGGGCGACCTCGATCCGCCCGTCGTCGATCCGGCGCACCCACAGGCCCACGCCGACGTAGCGGCCGTCGAGCGCCTCCTGGAGGCCGGCGTACTCCTGCGCGGTGTAGAACGACGACCAGCGGTCGCCGCTGCGGCTGACCAGCTTCTCGACGGTCGCGGCGCCCACCGTGCCGGCCTGGATCTCCTCGGCGATGCGGCCGGTGTCGAGGGTGCCGGACCCACCGGCGCCGCTGGTGCCGTCGTCGGTGGCGCCTCCCGCCGCGTCCGTTCCGGAGTGCGCGCCGGACGGGCCTGCGGCCCGGGAGCCGTTCGCGTCGGCGACGGTGGCGGCCTCGATCCGGGCGGCCGGGCGGCGCTGCGCGGGCTGGGCCAGACTGCCGGCCGCGGCGCCGGTCGCGAGCATGGTGCCGAACACCAACGTCAGGGTGGCCCCGCGGCGCAGACGGCGGGGCGTCCCGAACAACGACGGGCCGGACATGGCCGGCAGTCTAGGCGAGAAACGGGCGCGGTACGGAAAGTTGCCGGGAGCGCGCATGCCCACCTTCCGCACCCGTATCGGGCGTCACAGACGTATCAACCTGCGGGGGAATCACGGGAGTCGGGGCTGTACGGATCGTCCGGGGTCTCCCCGTCCGGGTCGTGTGGGCGGCCGGAGACGCCGACGTGCCGGGGTCCGGCGCAATGCGGCGGACCCCGGCACGTCGACGACGATCAGGCGCGTCAGACCTTCAAGTAGCGCCGCAGGGCGATGAACGCGGCGATGGCCGGCATCACGACGCCGATCAGCAGCACCAGCGGCAGCACGCCGACCACCGAGTCCCAGCCGAGGAAGGACACCAGCGGGATCTTGTCCTGCAGCTTCAGGCCCGCGTCGACCATGAAGTAGCGGCCGCCGAGCAACATGCCGCAGGCGAGGCCGGCGCCCACCAGGCCGGCGAACGCGGCCTCCATGATGAACGGCATCTGGATGTAGAAACTGGACGCGCCGACCAGCCGCATGATGCCGGTCTCGCGGCGCCGGCTGAACGCCGAGACGCGCACGGTGTTGACGATCAGCAGCATGGCGACGGTGAGCATGAACGCCAGCACCACGTAGGCGACGCGTGTCATGCCGTTGAGGAGGTCGAACAGGTTCTTGAGCACCTCGCGCTGGTCCGAGACGGACTGCACGCCGGGGTGACCGTTGAACAGGCTGGCGATGATGGCGAACTTCGTCGGGTCCTTGAGCTTGACCCGGTAGTTCTCCTGCATCTGGTCCGGGGTGACCGAACTGGCCAGCGGGGAGCGCTTGAACTGCTCCTGATAGTGCTTGTACGCCTGCTCCGCCGACTCGTAGTAGACCTTCTCGACGATCGGCTGCGCCTTGAGCGTCTTGAGGATCTCGGCCTTCTGGTCGTCGGTGACCGCACCCCGTGCGCAGTTGGGC
>WRCZ01000403.1 GCA_009783685.1 Actinomycetes bacterium | reverse complement strand
CCCTCACCGCTGCCGCACGACCTGGCGGCCGACGCCCGGCTGGTCGAGGCGGCCCGCCGCGACCTGCGCGACGCCGGAGGCCAGGCCACCGCCACCGCCGTCCGCATCATCTGGACCGGCGACCACCTGGACGCCGCCCGCCGCCTTCAGGCCACCCTCGCCCCGGCCGCCTGGTCCGCCACCGCCCGCACCGAGCCCGTGCCCGTGCCCGTGCCGGCCACCTGAGTGCTGCTCCCGCCGGTCCCGGGCCGGCCGTTCGTCGGCCATCGGCGTGAAGCCGCGGGGGAGGAGCGGCAGCGCCTGCGCGGTCCGGCCCGTGTCGCGCCGGACGATGTGGCCCGGCGGTGAGCGGACCCGACCGAGGGCGAACGAGGTGACCGGCATGGGGATCGTACGGCGCGGCGTGGTGGGCGGGGCGTGCCTGCTGCTGGCCCTGACGGGGTGCTCGAACTCCTCCTCCGGGGGCAGCTCCGGCAGCACCACGGGGACGTCGCCGTCCGCCCCGGCCAACGCGCCGAACCACCTCGTCATCCAGAGCTTCACGTTCCGTCCGACGACGCTGCCGGTCTCCGCCGGAGCCGTCGTCACGGTCACCAACGCCGACCAGACCGCGCACACCGTGACCGCCGACGGCTCAGGCGCGCCCTTCGACACCGGCATCATCGCGCCCGGGCACACGGTGACGTTCACCGCGCCGAAGGCCACCGGCACGTACGCCTACCACTGCACCGTCCACCCGTTCATGAAGGGCACCCTCACGGTGCGCTGACCAGCGAGCCGCCGTGCAGCACCAAGAGCGCCACCGCCGTGGCCGCCGTCACCAGGGTGGCCAGGAACGGCAGGCGGCTGCGCGAGCCCGCGGCCGCCGGTACCGCCGTCAGCACCGCGAGCACGCCGGTCACCAGCAGCGCCGCCCAGCCCGCCGCGCCGGCCGGCCCCGGCGGGCCGAACACCAGCACCGCGCACGCCGCGACGAGCGGCACGGGCGCCAGGGCGCGGGCCCGGCGGCGGCCCAGGCGCTGCGGCAGCCCCCGCACCCCCGACGCCAGGTCGGCGTCGATGTCCGGCAGGACGTTGGTGACGTGCGCCCCCACGCCGAGCAGCGCGCCGGCCGCGACCGACCAGGCGGGCGGCCACGGCCGGCCGGGGAAGGCGAGCGTGACGAAGGCCGGCAGCAGCCCGAAGCCCACGGCGTAGGGCAGCCACGACAGGATCGTCCGCTTCACGCCCAGGTTGTAGGCCCAGGCGGCGGCGACCCCGGCCAGGTGCGCGGTGCCCGCCGCCACGCCGCTCGCCAGGGACAGCGGTACGCACAGCACGAGCGCCAACCCCGCCGCCACCGCGACCGTGCGCGGGCCGACCGCCCCCGTCACCAGGGGCTTGTCCCGCCGCCCGCCCGCGAGGTCCCGCGCCGCGTCGACCCGGTCGTTGCACCAGCCCACCGACAGCTGACCGGCCAGCACGGCACCCGCCACCAGGACGCACCCGCGCGCACCGCGCCCGGACGCCGCGGCGAGCGCGGTGACCAGCGCGGTCACCGCCACGACGGGCTCGGGATGGCAGGCCCGCAGCAGCCCCGCGGCGACCGCGGGCAGCGGGCGGGCGGCCGCCGTGCCCGGCAGGTCCGCCGGTCCGGCGCCCGAGGCATCCACTCCGGCACTGGGCACGGCCCGATCGTAGGGCGAGGCCGGGCGGGCGGACGGCCGCCACGACCGACGGGATGTCAGATGACCCCGGCTATCGCGGACATCACTCCCTATACTGCGCCAATGACGCGAATCGCCGCCGTGCACGGTGTGCTCCCGCCGCACCGGTACGAGCAGCAGGAGATCACGGACGCGCTCGCGAGCATGGGGATGGCGCCGGCGGGCGAGCGGGGCGTCCTCGACCGGGTGTCGGGTACCGCCGGCGTCCGCACCCGCCGGCTGGCCATGCCGCTGGAGCGCTACCCCGCCCTCGGCGGCTTCGGCGACGCCAACGACCGCTTCATCGCCGCGGCCCTGGACCTCGGCGAGCAGGCGGTGCGCGGCGCTCTCGCCGAGGCCGAACTGCGGCCCGCCGACGTGGACTTCGTGGTCTCCACCTCGATCACCGGCATCGCGGCCCCGTCGATCGAGGCGCGGCTCGCCGGCCGGCTGGGCCTGCGCCCCGACGTGAGACGGGTGCCGATCTTCGGCCTCGGCTGCGTGGCCGGGGCCGCCGGCATCGCCCGGCTGCACGACTACCTCGCCGGCCGGCCCGACGGCGTCGCGCTCCTGCTGTCCGTGGAACTGTGCTCGCTGACGATGCAGCGGCAGGACGCCTCCACCGCCAACCTGGTCGCCGGCTCGCTGTTCGGCGACGGCGCGGCGGCGGTCGTGGCCGTCGGGGCCGGACATCCGCTGGCCACCGGGCAGGGCAGCGGCCCGCACGTCGTCGCCACCCGCAGCCACCTCTACCCGGACACCGAGCACCTGCTCGGCTGGGACATCGGTGACGAGGGCTTCCGCATCGTCCTCGGCGCCGAACTCCCCGACCTCGTGCGGCGCCGGCTCGGCCCCGAAGTCCGGGCCTTCCTGGCCGACCACGAGCTGAAACCGCAGGACGTCACCACCTGGATCTGCCACCCCGGCGGCCCCAAGGTGCTCGACGCGGTCCGCGACACCCTCGACCTGCCGGCCCGCGCCCTGGAACTGACCTGGCGTTCGCTCGCCGAGGTCGGCAACCTCTCCTCCGCCTCGGTGCTGCACATCCTGCGCGACACCCTCGACCTGGCCCGCCCGCTCCCCGGCTCGACCGGGCTGATGCTCGCCATGGGCCCGGGCTTCTGCACCGAACTCGTCCTGCTCCGCTGGTAGGCCCCATGTCCCCGTACACCGTCCTGGTCCTGCTGGTCG
The DNA here is from genome assembly GCA_009783685.1 of Actinomycetes bacterium. Classification (GTDB taxonomy): domain Bacteria; phylum Actinomycetota; class Actinomycetes; order Streptomycetales; family Streptomycetaceae; genus Actinacidiphila. The sequence continues at coordinate 3,110 of WRCZ01000403.1, read as the reverse complement.
CCGCCGAGCGCCTGGCCGAACTCGCCGTCGCCCGCCGCAACGCCGCGTGGAGCAGACGCCGCGGCGCCGTCGAGTACGGCCGCGGCCACTACCCGGTGATGGTCGCGCTGCACACCGCTCTGCTCGCCGGCTGCCTGATCGAGGTCCACGGCGCGGGGCGGCCGTTCCGGCCGGGCTTCGGCTGGACGATGACCGGTCTCGTCGTCGCCGCGCAGGCGCTGCGCTGGTGGTGCATCACCACGCTCGGGCCGCGCTGGAACACCCGGGTGCTGGTCGTCCCCGGGCTGCCGCTGGTCACCTCGGGTCCCTACCGCCTGATGCGGCACCCGAACTACCTCGCCGTGGTCGTGGAGGGCGCCGCGCTGCCACTGGTGCACGGCGCGTGGGTCACCGCGGTCTGCTTCACGGCCGCCAACCTGCCGCTGCTCGCCGTCCGGCTGCGCTGCGAGAACGCCGCGCTCGACGCCGGCGCGCCGCCGCCCGCCGCGGCCGCGGCCGCCGTCCCGTGATTGACCTGCTGGTGGCCGGCGGCGGGCCCGCGGGACTGGCCACCGCGATCCGCGCCGCCCGCGCCGGACTCGACGTGGTGGTCGCGGAACCCCGCCCCGGCCCCGTCGACAAGGCCTGCGGTGAGGGCCTGATGCCCGCGGGAGTACGGGAGTTGGCCGCGCTGGGCGTCACCGTCGAGGGCCACCCGTTCCGCGGCATCCGCTACGTCGACGGCCGTACCGAGGCCGAGGCGCACTTCCGCGGCGCGCAGGGGCTCGGCGTGCGGCGCACCGCCCTGCACCACGCGCTGGCCCGCCGCGCCACCGAACTCGGCGTGCCCGTCATGCCGTTGAGGATCGACGCCCGCACCCTGCGGCAGGGCCGCGACCGCGTCACGGCCGGCGGCGTCACCGCCCGCTACCTCGCCGCGGCCGACGGCCTCCACTCGCCGATCCGCCGCAGCCTCGGCCTGGACCTGCCGCCCGCGGGCCGCGCCGCCCGGTACGGGCTGCGCCGCCACTTCGCGGTCGCGCCCTGGACGGACTGCGTGGAGGTGCACTGGTCGGCGGGCGCCGAGGCGTACGTGACCCCGATCGGCCCGGAGCTGGTGGGCGTGGCGATCCTCACCGCCGACCGGGCGCCCTACGAGCGGCAGCTCGCCCGCTTCCCCGACCTGGCCGCCCGCCTCCCGGCGTCCGCGGTCACCCCGACCCGCGGCGCCGGGCCGCTGCGGCAGCGCGTGCGCAGCCCGGTGGCCGGCCGCACCCTGCTGGTCGGCGACGCCGCCGGATACATCGACGCGCTCACCGGCGAGGGCATCTCGACCGCCCTCGCCGCCGCGGCCCACCTCGTGCGCTGCGTGCAGGCGGACCGGCCGCAGGACTACGGTCGTGCCTGGCGCCGGGCGTCCCGCCGCCAACGTGCCCTGACCGCGGCCCTCCTGTGGACCCGCGGCCGTCCCGCGCTGGCCCCCCGGATCGTCCCGGTCGCCGCGCGCTTCCCCGCCCTGTTCGCCGCCGCCGTCAACCAGCTTGCGTGACCGCGAAGTCCGAAGTGTGAGGCCCCAGCGATGACCGACCGGTTGTCCGCCCCCGTCCGGCCGCCGCTGGCCGCCCGCACGTGGCGCACCGGCGCGTCGCCCTGGCCGGTCGCCGCCGTGTGCGCCGTGTTCGTGGCGGCCCAACTCGCCCTCACCGTCAGGGGATCGGGGCTGGGCTGGGACGAGACGGTGTACACCAGCCAGGTCAGCGGGCACGTTCCCGCGGCGTTCTTCAGCGCGCCGCGGGCGCGGGGCGTCAGCTTCGCCGCCGCGCCCGTCGCCTGGCTGACCGGCTCGACGACGGCCCTGCGCCTGTGGATGGGCGCGCTGTCGGGGGCGGGCCTGTTCGCCGCCGTGTGGCCCTGGCGCCCGCTGCTCCCGCCCCGCCTGCTCGCGCTCGCCGCCGCCCTCCTCGCGAGCCTGTGGATCAGCCTCTTCTACGGTCCCCAGGTCATGCCGAACCTCGGCAGTGCCTATGGCGCGCTCGCCGCCACCGGCTGCCTGGTCCGCGCGGCGCGGGCACCGGCCGCCGGCGAGGGAGAGCGCGCCCGGTGGGGCGTCCTGGCGGGGCTGGCCGCCGGGCTCGCGGTGACCGGCCTGATGCGGCCGCCGGACGCGCTGTGGCTCGCCGCCGCGCTCGGGTGCGCCGCGCTGGTCGTGGCGCGCGGACGGCGGGGCGTGGTGCTCGCGGCGCTGGGCGCCGGACTCGTGCTCGGCTGCGGGGAGTGGGTGATCGAGGCGTACGTGCGCTACGGCGGGCTCGCGGCACGGCTGAACCAGGCGAGCGTGATCCAGGGCGGACTGGGCTGGCACGTGGCGTTCGCCGACCAACTGCGCTCGCTGGACGGCCGGACCCTGTGCCGGCCGTGCGACGGCCCGTGGCGGCACAAGGCCGCGTCGGCCTGGTGGCTGCTGCTGCCGTTCGCCGCCGCCGGCGGGGTGGCGGCCGCGCCCCGCGCCCGCCGGACGGCCGTCGCCGTCGCCGCGGTCGCCGGCGTGTTCCTCGCGGCGCCGTACCTGCTGACCATCGGCTACGCGGCGCCCCGGTTCCTGCTGCCCGCCTACGCGCTGCTCGCGATCCCGGTCGCGGAGTGCGCGCGCCGGCTGGCCATGGGACGGAGCGGCCGGTGGCGGCCGGTGCCCACCGCGCTGGTCGCGGTCGCGCTGTGCGCGCACCTGGGCGTCCAACTCGCCGTGCTGCACGGGGTGACCCGCAACAACCGCCTGCTGAGCCGGGAGTACGCGGCGGTCGCGGCCCGCCTGCACGCGCACGGGGTCCGCCCGCCCTGCGTGCTCTCCGGCGACAACGCGGTACCCGTCGCCTACTACACCGGGTGCGCCTCGCGCCAGATGGCGGGTCCCGATCGGAGCATTGCTGCGGGGGAGTTGAGCGCGCTCTCGCGGCGCGAGCCTGTGGCGCTTCTGATTCCGGAGGGTCAGGCGGCGCCGGGTTTCGCTGTCGGGTGGACGTGTGTGGCGTTGCCGTTGTCGCCGGAGCCTGCGGGTGAACGTGCGTGCATGCCGGTTACCGGCGGGCGACGGTGACGATCTCCGTGCTGCTGCGGGTCAGCGGCCCGCGCTG
>WRCZ01000402.1 GCA_009783685.1 Actinomycetes bacterium | reverse complement strand
TGTGCCCTTCCCCCAACGCCTCGCCCGGCCCGACGAGTTCGCCGAGCTGGCCCGGTTCCTCCTCGAACACGACTACATCAACGGCGAGGTCGTCCGGATGGACGGCGCCCTGCGGATGGCACCCCGCTGACGCGCGGGCCCGATCAGTGGGGGCGAGCGGTCCGGGCGGCCGGCGTTCGGCGCGGCCCCGGCGCCGGTGCGGGAGGCACCTGCCCGCCGCCGCCCGTCACTCCGCGGGGAAGGGGGCCGCGACGACCTCGATCTCCTGCATCCGCTCGGCGTAGTCGCGGTAGCGACGGCGGGCCTCGCCGTGGCGGCCCGCCGCGGAGAGGGCGGCGATCAGTCCGAGGTGGGCCGACTCGTCGTAGGCGTCGTCGCCGATCAGGCGCAGGTACCAGCCGGATGCCGCGTCGCAGCGGCCCAGCCGCAGGCAGCGCCGGGCGAGGGTGCGGACGACGTCGCGGTGCAGCTCGGCGAAGGCGGCGCGCGGGCGTTCGCTCCACTCCCCCGCGATCTCGCCGTCGTCGCCGAAGTCGCCGGTGTACATGCCGACGACCACTTCGAGGCGCGCCACCACGTCCACGGCGGCACCGGTGTCCCGGCTGCCGTCGGCCGCGGCGTCCGCCGCGAGGGCCGCACGGGCCGCGTCGTGGAAGCGGGCCGTGTCGACGGCGACGTGCTCGGTGTCGAGCCGCACGCTGGAGTGGTCGCTGACCAGGAAGCGGTCGGCCGGGTGCCGCCGCTCCGGGTCGAGGATGCCGCGCGCCGTCGAGATCAGCACCGACAGACGGCGGTTGGCCACCTCCGGAGCCGTGTCCGGCCACAGCAGGGCGGCCAGCGCGGTCCGGGTGACCGGTCCTCCCATCCGGCCCGCCAGCACCTTGACGAGTTCACGGGCCTTCCGCGACTGCCATCCGGCCGGGGGCACGGGCGTTCCGGAGAGCAGGACCGCCAGATGGCCCAGGGCCTGCACGGCGACCTCGGGGACGGGCGGCGGACCGATCGCCGCCAGCGGCCCGGCGATGTGCCAGACGTCGTCGCGCACTCCGAGCCGGTGCAGCCGCTGCCAGGCGACGTCCTCGGACAGCCGGTCGCCCGCGTGGCGCGCACGCAGCAGCGCGTTGGTGGCCAGCGCGACCTCGTTGCCCGTGTCGGCCCAGACCGCGGCCGCCTCCACCAGCCCGGCGGCACGGCGTGCGCTGGTGCGCCCCGGCGCCGCGGCCGCGTCAGCCCGGTGTGCGGCGAGCGCGGCGAGTTCCATCGCCTCGGCCAGCCCGGCCGGGTCGCGGCGGCGGCCGGCCTCCGAACGGACGTCCGCGGCGTGCCGGGCGGCCGAGTCGGTGTCCCCGCCGCACAACGCGACCCAGCCCGCGGCCAGTTCGCCGATGACGGGCCCGGCGGCGCTGGGCAGCGTGCGGGACAACTCCGCGTACCGCGCCGCCTCCACCGGGTCGTCGGCGTAGCAGGTGCGCGCCAGTCCCGCCCATGCCTGGGCCACGACCTGGGCGTTGCCGTCCGGCTCGGCCATCGCCACGGCCTCGCGGTAGGCCGCCGTCGCCTGCCAGGCGGAGCCGCGGGCCAGGTGCACCCGGGCGGTCATCAGCAGTCCGAACGCGGCCAGCGGCGAGCCCTCCCGCTGCCACAGGGTGAGCGCACGGCCGGCGTCGGCGCGGGCGGCGTGGAGGTCGCTGAGCCCCAGCCATGCCTCGGCGCGGTTGTGCAGGGCGAGCGCCAGCAGCGTCGGCTGGGCGGCGCCCTCACCGAGCCGGATCGCCTCGGTGAGCGCGTCGACCGCCTCGCGCGGACGCCCCTCCTCGACCAGGCGGGAGCCGACGTTGGAGCGGATCCGCAACTGGAGGCCGACGTCCCCGGCCCGTTCGGCGGCCGCGAACGCCCGCGCGTAGGCGTGTTCGTTGGCGGCGCGGTCGCCCTCGCTGAAGGCGGCGAGCGCCTGGGCGAGGCAGGCCGCCGCCAGCGCGGCGTCGTCGCGGCTCGACTCGGCGACCCGCACCGCCTCGTCGGCGAGGCTCCGCGCCCGCGCCCGGTCGCCCCGGGCCCAGCGGGCGGCCGACCGGCCGGCCAGCAGTTGGGCCCGGTCGGCGCCGGTGTCCCCGGCCCCGCCCGCCGCGCGCCCGTACAGCGCCTCGGCGGCCTCGAACTCGCCGCGCTGGTGGAGTACCCGGCCGAGCTGCCAGGCGAGTCGGGCCGGCAGCGGCGCCTCCGAGGGGATCGTCGCGAGCTGCCGCAGCGCCTCGTCGAAGCGGCCCTGGTGCAGCGCCGACTCCGCCAGTCGCGCGACGGACTCGGGATCGCTCATCCGGTCAGCGCCCGCAGCCCCTCCGACGCTGGTGGTCACCGCGTCAGGATACTCACCACGAAGGCGGACGGGTCGGGTGGTTTCGGGAACTCCGGGACGCACTCCCGGCGGGGTACGACGGCGCGTGGGATCGCGGGGGCTGCCGGGAGGGGCGGGGCGCACGGTGGCCACGGGTCAGATCCGCGTGGCCGCCTTGCGGGCCACCTCCTCCAGCGGCGCGCGGTTCTCCGCCGGGTCGTTGAGGCGTACCAGGCGGATCGACACCCACCGGTCGGCGCCGCGCAGGAAGACCGCCTCGTCCTCGGCGTACGCCTCGTCGCCGACTCCGGCCAGCGGCCTGAGCGTGTGCCCGAGGTCGCGTTCGATGTCGAGGTACTTCTTCGCACCGTCCCCGACGAAGATCTCCACCTGGGCGGTCGGCCCGGTGATGGGACCGGTGTAGGTGCAGGTCTCCCGTACCGGCGTCGCGGGGTCGAGCGGTGTGCCGGCCAGCTTCTCCGCCTCCTGCTTGGTCACCACGGCGCAGGGGTCGACCGCCTTCGCGTCCGGCGACGGCGCCTCGGTGGCCTTCTCCGGAGTCCGGGTCGCCGGGGCCGGCCCGGCCGCCGAGGGGCCGGCGGCCGAGTCCTGCCCGTGGCCGCCGCAGCCGGACAGCGCGAGCAGGGCGACCACCGTCAGCGGCGCGAGCCGCGACAGCGGCAGCGGACGGCTGCGGGTGTGACGGCGGCCGCTGGTGCGACGGCGGCGGCGGTCACGTTCGCGGTGACGGTCGCGGTCAGGGTCACGGTGACGGTCGCGGTTCATCGGGATCCTCACGTCTGCCTTCCTGTCGGTTTCAGGACCTGCACAGCGGTACGTCCGGCAGCGTCTGCTGCCGGTGGACGAAAGGCGTCAGACTCTCCTGCTCCAACGCGAAGTTCATCGCGGGCAGGAGCTTCTTGAGGGCGGCCAGGGCCACGGCGGAGACGGAGACCCCCACGCCCCCACCGACCCTGCCGTCCAGCGTCGCTCCGACGCAGCGGGTCAGCGGGGCGCCGAAGGCCGAGCCGTTGGTCACCCCGAAGTCCATGACGAGCTTGGCGTAGGGACCGGCGAAGGCGGCGGGCACGCCGACACCGACCTGGACCTTGAACTCGACGGCGGTGGCGATGCCGCTGACTCCGACGGAGATCCCGCTGATCGAGTCCATGATGCTGGTGACCACCGAGAGCTTCGGGGTGACGACCGAGCCCTTGACCATGCCGATCGCGCCGTCGAGCGCCCACTCGCCGGCAGCGGTCACCGTGGTGTTGTCGCCGCCGAGTGCGGTGGAGACGCTGAACTTCCAGCTGACGTCGAAGGCGAACGGGGTCCCTCCGATCGGCAGGGTCATCCGGACCGGCACCTCCGCCCGGATCTTGCCGTTGTCCAGGACGCCGTTGGCCGCACCGGCGGCGATGCTGACCGCGACGCCTTTGATGCCCTCGACGGCGAACGTGGCGCCGGCGCCGACCCGGCCGCCGGAGATCGGCACGTCGGCGCGGAGGTGCAGCTTCTCGGCCTTCAGCGAGAAGTCGACGAAGACCTTGAGCCCGGCCGCGGCCTTGTGGTCGACCTTCAGGCCGAACGCCCCCTGGCCGCGGTACGGCTGGACCTTCCATTCCCCGAGGTCCGCCGTGACGCTGCTGGACCTGGCCGGCGGCAGGGTGCCCTGGGCCGCGGCGGCGAGCCGGACCGGTCCGCGGGCGAGGGCGGTGCCGACGCTCCCCCGGTGTGCGACGCGCGCCGAGGCCGGTCCGGTCGCCCGGGCGGTCGCCGGGGCGTCCGCGGGCACGGTCACCGCCCCGGGCAGGTCCGGGATCTCCAGGTAGCGGAGCGCGCCGTCGTCGACGTCCTGGTCGAGCGTGAGGTGGGCGTCGCGGAAGACCTCGGTGAACCCCACCGGGCCCAGGGTGGCCACGACGTCCCCGCGCACCCGGCGCACCTCCTGCACCCGCCCCAGCGCGCGGCTGGTGGCGTACAGGACCTTCCCGGGCCGAACGTCCTTGGCACCGCGGGCGTTTCCGTCGATGGTCCAGGTCAGCCCGTCGCCGGACGCCTCCCGGATCGCTCCCGGTCCGCCCTCGACGATGACGACGTCGGGCTGGTAGGTGATCGACGGGTCGCGGACCGGCCCGGTCCCGTAGGTGAGTGCCTTCTGGGACGTGCCGGCCGGACGGGGGCCGTCGTGCCCGCGCCCGGGCGCTCCACCGCATGCCGCGGTGGTGGTCAGCACGAGCGCGACCGCGACCGCCGCGACCCGCTTCTCGGCGCGGAGTGCCGCGGCCCGCCGTGCGACAGCCGGCAGCAGCCGGAAGATTCTCATGCCGTGATCCGTTCGCCATGGCCGGCGCGCGCGGCGCCGCATCCCCTGGGGCCATCGTCGACCGGCGTGTTCGCGCCGTGTTCAGGAATCCTTCGGGCCGCTGGCCGTCCGGTCGCGTCCTCCCGGGGTGGCTCCTGCCGCCGGTGTCAGATGCGGGCGGCTACCTTCCGGGCCAGGTCGTTCAGCCGCGCGGCGTTGTCCGGCCGGTCGGCCACCACCGTCATCGCGACCCAGGTGCCCGACTTCCGGAAGAGGACGGCGAACGTCCCGTGATCGGAGGCGTCGTAGGAGTAGGCCTCCTCACCGACGCCGGAGAGCGGCTTCTTGCGGGCTCCCGCGAGCATGTCGTCGGCGAAGGCCCTGGCCTCGTCGCGCTGCGCGGTCGAGGAGATCAGCACGCCGTCGTGTGCGTACTCGCAGCCCGTGGAGTTGAGCCGGCTCGGCTTCGCCGTGACGGACACGCCTCCCAACTGCTCGACCTCCTGGACGGAGACGAGCCCGCAGCGGCTCACCGGCGGCTTGGCCGCGGAGGTTCCGCCGCCGTCGCCGGTACTGTCGCCGCCGGCCGGCCCTGGCCGGCCGGCGGACGAGGAAGCCCCCTCCCCGGAGCCGCCGCACCCGGCCGCGGCCAGCGTCACGAACAGCGCCACGCCCAGCACCCGGGCACCCCGCGAGCATCTTCGGGACATCATCAGCCAGACCTCCTCGTCACCGTGGCCGCCGGCCCGGCGCCGCGCGACAGCGGCGGCACCGGTTCCCCTGCCGCGCGACCCGGCCCGCCGTCCCGAGCAGCATGGACGCCCGTGTTCACGCCCGGTTCGGGAATCCTTCAGGTGACGGAAGCACCGCTCCCCGCCTGCGCGTTCGGGAGCAACTCACCCTTCGTCGAGGCGTGGGCGCGAGTGGATCCGGCGTCCCAGGAGGAGGCTCAGGACGAGGACTCCGCCCACGTCACCACGGGCGCCGGGCCGGGCGCAGGGTCACTGTCGCGCCGGCGCGCCGCAGGGCGGTCTCGGCCCTGGCGGCGGTCTCGGGGCTCACCGCTTCCAGGACCGGCCTGGGTGGCTTGTCGACGAGGTCCTTGGCCTCCTTCAGCCCGAGCGAGGTCAGCTCACGGATGACCTTGATGACCTGGATCTTCTTGTCCCCGGCGGAGTCGAGGACGACGTCCAGCACGGCCGAAGCGTCACGCTGCGACGTGCGCAGGGGCGGGCGCACCGTCACTGTCGCGCCGGCGCGCCGCAGGGCGATCTCTGCCTTCGCCGCGGTATCGGCGCTCACCGCCCGCAACACCACCCCCGACGGCGCGTCGACAAGGTCCTTGGCCTCCTTCAGCCCGAGCGA
>WRCZ01000401.1 GCA_009783685.1 Actinomycetes bacterium | reverse complement strand
GTGTCTGCCGGTCGATCGTGCTCGCTCGCTCCTTCGTCGCTCACTGCGCGCGTTCTTCCTCTAGACACCGGCGGGCCCTTTGGCTCGATGCCTACATTCGGCGTGGCCCCAGTCCGGAAGGTGGACGTCCCCGGGGGACCCGGGCGGTCGGGCACTGCTCGGCGCGGGCGTTGACCGGGTTCGGACTCCGGCGGGTCGTTTGGGGCGAGTCCTACATTCGGCGTGGCCCCAGTCCGAAATGCTGCGCGGGCGTTGACCGGGTTCGGACTCCGGTGGGGCCCTTGGGGCGAGGGCTCGGGCAATGGCTGGTGGAGGACGTGGGGTGGTCGTGGTGGCGTGACCTCGGCGCGTGGGTGTGAGGGGCTGGGCCATTACTCTGGCGGGGTGACCACCGACACCCAGTTCAGCCTGCCCGAAGGTGCCGCGACCGGGATCGGGTCGATGCCCGGCGGCGACGCCCGCGAGGCCGCACGCGTGGCCGTCGAGGCGGTGGACGGGCTGCCGTTCCTGCCCGAACTGCCCGCCCGCGGACCCGGCGCCGACATGATCGGCCGCACCCTGGGGATGCTCGTGGAGCTGTACGCGCGGGTGGAGCCCAGCGGCTGGCGGTTCGGCGACCGGCCCGGCCGCGACACCCGCCGCGCCGTCTCCTGGCTCGCCGAGGACCTGGACGCGCTGGAGGAGTTCACCCAGGGGTACGAAGGGCCGCTCAAGGTCCAGGCGGTCGGCCCGTGGACGCTCGCCGCCGGCGTGGAACTGCGCGGCGGCGAGGCCGCGCTGGGCGACCCCGGCGCCTGCCGCGACCTGGCCGCCTCGCTGACCGAGGGCCTGCGCGCTCACCTCGCCGACACCGCCCGCCGGGTCCCCGGCGCCCGCCTGGTCCTGCAGCTCGACGAGCCGTCGCTGACCGCGGTGCTGGAGGGCCGGATCCGGACCGCGAGCGGCTACCGCACCCACCGGGCGGTGGACCGCGCGGTCGTCGAGGGCGCGCTGCGCGACATCGTCTCCGCGGTCGGCGTGCCGGTCACCGTGCACTCCTGCGCGCCGGACGTCCCGTTCGCGCTGCTGCGCCGGGCGGGCGTGGCCGGGATCTCGTTCGACTTCGCGTTGCTCACCGAGCGTGACTGGGACGCCTTCGGTGAGGCGGCCGAGGCCGGCACCGCACTCTTCGCCGGTGTCGTACCCGGCATGGACGCCCCGTTGTCAGACCCTGCCGGTAGCGTCAGTGGTGTTCGGGCGCTGTGGCGCAGGTTGGGACTGGCACCGGGGGCCTTGGGGTCCTCCGTCGCCGTGACCCCGTCCTGCGGCCTGGCGGGGGCCTCGCCGGCCTACGCCCGTGCCGCGCTCGCGCACTGCGCGAAGGCGGCACGCTCGCTCGTCGACAACCCAGAGTGAGGAAGGACGGCACCGTGGCAGCCCTTGAGGACGCAGCGCCCGCGGAGATCCCCGCGGAGGCGCGAGAGCAGCACGCCCGCCTGTCCGAGCAGGTCGAGGAGCACCGCTTCCGCTACTACGTCAACGACGCGCCGATCGTCAGCGACGCCGAGTTCGACCGGCTGCTGCGCAGCCTGGAGGCGCTGGAGGAGCAGTACCCGCCGCTGCGCACCCCGGACTCGCCGACCCAGAAGGTGGCCGGCGCGTACGAGACGGACTTCGCCAGCGTCCAGCACATCGAGCGGCTGCTCTCCCTCGACAACGCCTTCACCGACGAGGAACTGTCCACCTGGGCCGACCGGGTCGCCGCGGAACTCGGCCCGCCGGACAACGACCGCAGCCCGTACCACTTCCTGTGCGAGCTCAAGGTCGACGGCCTCGCCGTCAACCTCACCTACGAGAACGGCCGGCTGACCCGCGCCGCCACCCGCGGCGACGGCCGCACCGGCGAGGACATCACCCCCAACGTGCGCACCATCGCCGACATCCCCGACCGGCTGGCCGGCGACCGGGTGCCGGAACTGGTCGAGATCCGCGGCGAGGTGTACTTCCCGGGCGAGAAGTTCGAGGAGCTGAACGCCCGGCTGGTCGAGGCCGGCGACAAGCCGTTCGCCAACCCCCGTAACGCGGCGGCCGGTTCGCTGCGGCAGAAGGACCCGCGGATCACCGCGACCCGCCCGCTGCGGATGGTGGTGCACGGCATCGGCGCCCGCCGCGGCTTCGCCATCGACTGCCAGTCGCACGCCTACGAGCTGCTGCGCGAGTGGGGCCTGCCCACCGCGAAGTACAACAAGGTCGTCGACTCCCTCGCCGCCGTACGGGAGTTCATCGCCTACTACGGCGAGCACCGGCACGACGTCGAGCACGAGATCGACGGCGTGGTCGTCAAGGTCGACGAGATCCCGCTCCAGGGCCGGCTCGGCTCCACCTCGCGCGCGCCGCGCTGGGCCATCGCCTGGAAGTACGCGCCCGAGGAGGTCAACACCAAGCTGGTCGACATCCGTGTCGGCGTCGGCCGCACCGGCCGGGTCACCCCGTACGCGGTGGTCGAGCCGGTGACGGTGGCCGGCTCCGAGGTGGAGTTCGCGACGCTGCACAACCAGGAGGTCGTCAAGAAGAAGGGCGTCCTGATCGGCGACACGGTGGTGCTGCGCAAGGCCGGCGACGTCATCCCCGAGATCCTCGGCCCGGTGGCCGACCTGCGGGACGGCACCGAGCGGGAGTTCGTGATGCCCGCCGAGTGCCCGGACTGCGGCACCGCCCTCCAGCCGATGAAGGAGGGCGACATCGACCTGCGGTGCCCCAACGCCCGCTTCTGCCCGGCCCAGTTGCGCGAGCGGCTGTACTACCTGGTGGGCCGCCGCTGCCTGGACATCGAGGCGTTCGGATACGTCGCGGCCACCGCGCTGACCCAGCCGCTGGACGCCGAGCCGCCGATGAAGGACGAGGGCGACCTGTTCACCCTCGAACTCGACACCCTGCTGCCCATCCGCTCCCACGTGCTGGACCAGGACACCGGCCTGCCCAAGCGGGACCCGGCCACCGGCGAGCCCAAGGTCGTCAGCTTCTTCGCCAACCAGAAGGGCGAGCCGAAGAAGAACACCCTGGCGATGCTCGACAACATCGCCGCGGCCAAGGAGCGCCCGCTCGCCCGCGTCCTCACCGGCCTGTCGATCCGGCACGTCGGGCCGGTCGCCGCCGAGGCGCTGGCCCGCGAGTTCCGCGACCTGGACCGGATCAAGGACGCCGCCGAGGAGGAACTGGCCGCGGTCGACGGGGTCGGGCCGACCATCGCCGCCTCCGTCAAGCAGTGGTTCGCCGAGGACTGGCACCTGGAGATCATCGAGAAGTGGCGCGCGGCCGGCGTGCGCTTCACCGAGGAGGGTTCGGACGAGGGGCCCAGGCCCCTCGAAGGACTCACCGTGGTGGTGACCGGAACCCTCACGTCCTTTACCCGGGATGGCGCAAAAGAGGCCCTGGGCAGCCGCGGCGCGAAAGTCACCGGTTCTGTTTCCAAGAAAACGGACTTTGTGGTCGTCGGAGACAACCCGGGTTCGAAGTACGACAAAGCCGTCCAGTTGAAGGTTCCGGTGCTCGACGAGGACGGATTCGCCGTCCTGCTCGCACAGGGGGCCGAGGCCGCACGCGACGCCGCGGTGAACCCCGCGGAAGCCACGGGTGAACCGGCGGAAGGTGACGGGGAATCGGGCGCCGATTCCGACTGAACTAGCGGAAGATGTCACCCGATCAGCCCATATCGGAATACGGTGACTGCCCTGGTCGCATTCGGCAATGGCTGCTGTTCGGTGCCCGCGCCGCCGCCTCGCGGCCTACTGTGGAAAGGCGCGCCGGCCCGGCAACGGCCGTGCGGCGGACCCTGAGCGGGACCCCGCCGACGGCACCGGCGCGAGGCACCTGCGTGTGCGACGGGCTGTGAGAGGGACGGGCATGGAATCGACGGACAGCGCCCGAGCGGCGCCGCTACTCGGCAGCCCTGCCGCGTCCCCGTCCGTGCTCCCCGCCCACCCCGGTGCGCTCGCCCGCCGGGTGGTCACCGCGGTCGCCGGTGTCGCCCTGCTGGCCGGAGTGGTCCGGGTGCTGAGTGACGGTCATGCGCTGTTCCCCGGCGGCACGGTGGGCTGGTCGTTCGCGTTCCTCACCGGCATCATCGTCGGCCACCTGGTGGCCATGGGCCGGGACCGCTGGTGGGGCGGCACCGGTTCCGGCGCCGCCCTCACCCTGGCCATGCTGATGCTCTACGGCTGGGTGCCCGCCGTGCTGGTCAGCCTGGCCGTGGTGGTGCTGGTCGGCGGCGCCCGCCGGCACCGCTGGCGGCAGGCGCTGCTGCACGGCGCCATCGACATCCTGGGCATCGGCGCCGGTGCGCTGACCCTCGCCCTGTTCGGCACCCGGCCCTCGGTCGAGAGCCCCTGGCTGCCCGCCGCCTGGTCGCCGACGGCCGCGGTGACGGTCTGCGTCACCGGACTGGCCTATCTGGCAGCCACCCGCGCCCTGCTGTGGTGGGCGTTCGCGCCGCGGGCCGGCGGGCTGCCCACGGTCGCCCGCACCGCCCTGGTCCGCCAGGGCATGGTCGGCATCGCGCTGCTCGGCATCTCCCCGCTGATCCTGGTGGTGGCCTGCGACAAGCCGTCGCTGCTGCCGCTGTTCTCGGTGCCGCTGATCGCCCTGGACTCCACGCTGTGGATCGCGCACGCCCGCGCCGAGGAGCAGTTGCGCGACCCGCTGACCGGCCTGCCCAACCGCCAGTGGCTGCTGGAGCGCGCCTGGTCCGCGCTCGACGTCGCCCAGGAGCGTGCCAAGCAGCCCGAATCCGCCGCCGGGGGCGGCCAGGTGCCGGCCCCCGGCGGCCGGGTCGGGCTGATCCTCATCGACCTGGACAAGTTCCGGTCGGTCAACGACACCCTCGGCCATCTCGCCGGCGACCGGCTGCTGCTGCAGATCGCCGACCGGCTGCGGCTGGCCCTGCCGCGCGGCGCCGAGGCGGCCCGGCTCGGCGGCGACGAGTTCGCCGTGCTGCTGCCGGCCTGCGACTCGCCGACCAAGGCGCAGCGCGTCGCCCGGGCGCTCGTCGCCGCCCTCGGCTCCCCGATCGGGCTCGACGGGCTGACCCTGGTGCTGGAGGCCAGCGCCGGGGTCGCCGTCTTCCCGGACCACGCCCTGGACGCGGAGGGCCTGCTGCGGCGGGCCGACGTGGCGATGTACCAGGCGAAGCGGGACCGCAGCGGCGTCGAGGTGTACGAGGTCAGCCGGGACGGCAACACCCCGGACCGGCTCGGGCTGCTCGGCGACCTGCGCCGCGCTCTGGACGCCGGCGAGGTGGAGCTGCACTACCAGCCCAAGGTGCGGTTCGACGGGCAGGTCGCCGGGCTGGAGGCGCTGGTGCGCTGGGAGCACCCGGACCGCGGCCGGGTCAACCCGGACGAGTTCATCACCATGGCCGAGACGTCCGGCCTGATGCCGCAGCTGACCGAGTACGTCCTGGACACCGCGCTGGCCCAGATCGCCCGCTGGCGCGAGGCCGGCCTCGACGTGCCCGTCGCCGTCAACGTCTCGCCGCGCGACGTGCACAGCCCCGGCTTCGCCGGCGCGGTCGCCGCCCGGCTGGCCCACCATCGGGTGCCGCCCGGCTGCCTCCAGCTGGAGATCACCGAGCACGTCCTGCTGGAGGACCCGCAGCGGGCCGCGGAGACGCTCAACGGGCTCACCGGGCACGGCGTGAAGATGTCGCTGGACGACTTCGGCACCGGCTACTCCTCCCTGGTGCACCTGCGCCGGCTGCCGGTCAGCGAGCTGAAGATCGATCGCTCGTTCGTGGCCCGGCTGGTGGTGGACCCCGAGGACGCCGAGATCGTCCGCTGCACCGTGGACCTGGCCCACTCGCTGGGCCTGATGGTCGTCGCCGAGGGCGTGGAGGACGACGAGACCTGGGAGCGGCTGCGCGACCTGCGCTGCGACGCCGTCCAGGGCTGGCTGGTCGCCGCCGCGATGCCGCCGGACGAGGCCACCAGCTGGCTGCTCGCCCGGGGCGAGCGGGGCTGGCAGCGCCCCGGCCGCACCGCCGC
>WRCZ01000400.1 GCA_009783685.1 Actinomycetes bacterium | reverse complement strand
CGCACCCGGCAAGGGCGGCCCGGGGGCAGCCCGGGTTCCCGCCCCGGAGGGGCGATGCTCCAGGAGTGCGGGGAACTCCGCGCCCAGGCGGGACGAGGCCGTTCGACGGCAAAGCACCTCGGGGGGCAGCCCAGCGGCCGCAAGGGGCGCGGGGAACTGCGCGACAAGCCCCAACGGTGGCGCACCCGGCAACGGCGGCGCGGGGGCACCCCGGACCCCGCCCCGGAAGGGGGATGCGGGGGCCGTCGCGGGAGTGGCTCCCTGGGACCGTGTGGGTGCGGCTCCGTGTGGGCCGGGTGGACGCACGGTTCCTGCGGGGACACTCCCGTGGCGAACCCTGGGGAGGGGGCTGGGAGGGGGCGGCCCGCTCCAGCGGCCCGCTAAAGCGGCTCGGGCAGCGCTGCCCGAGCCGCCCCGCGGTGGACCTGGTCGATCAGAGCCCCGTAGGCCGCGACCATGCGCGTGCGGCTGAACTCCTCGCGCGCGGCCTCCAACGCCGGTGCGAACAAAGGCGCCCGCACGACCGCCTCCGTCCAGGCGGTCGCGATCGCCTCCGGGTCGGGCGGGGTGAGCAGGCCGCGGCCCGCCACGAGCCGCGCGCAGTCGCCGACGTCCGTGGCCACCGGGACGGCGCCGCACATCATGCCCTCGATCAGGCACAGCGGCGCCGCCTCGCCGGACGACGAGGTCAGCGACACCACGTCGCTCGCCGCGTAGACCGCCTCCATGTCCCGGCGGACGCCCAGCAGCACCATCCGCGCGGCCAGCCACGGTTCGCCCGCGAGCGCGGCCGTGATCTCCGCGCGCAGCCCCTGGTTGTCCGCGGTCATCCCGGCGCCGCACATCAGCACGCGCCCGTCCGGGTCCCGGCGCAGGAACTCCCGGGCCGCCGCGAGGAACAGCGGCACGTTCTTCATGCCGGCCCAGCGCGCCGCGAAGGCCACGACCGGCGCCTGCGCGGGGATGCCCAGTTCGGCCCGCAGGCCCGCGCGGCGCACCGGGTCGGGCCGGAACCGCAGCAGGTCCACGCCGTTCGGGATGACGTGCAGCAGTTCGGCGGGCACGCCCGCGGCCGCGTACGCGCTGCGGGTGGACTCCGCGCAGCACACGCACGCCTTCACCCTTCCCGCGGCGACCGCCGCCAGCAGCGCGTCGAGCGCGGGCCCCTGGTTCTCCGGGTCCGACCGGTGCAGGCACACCACCACGGGGCGCAGCGGCAGTCCCGCCTGGTTGAGCAGCGCGAGCGGCTGCTCCTTCAGCGACAGCACGACGTCGGCCGCCGCGGTGGCCCGCGCTGTCGCCGCCAGCTCGGCCGCGCTGAAGGCCGGAGCGGCGGCCTGGGTGAGGGCCGCGCCGAAGGCCGTCGTCCCGCCCGCGCCGTCCGCGCCGGGGCCCGTATCCGTCCCGCGCCGCAGCGCCGCCACCGGCACGCCCCCGGCGGTCAGCGCCCGGTAGCAGGCGTCCTCCTCCATGGGCTGCCGGGTGGCCTCCCGGTGCATCTCGCCCTCGATGCTCAGTACGGAATGCCGTTGCACGCCGCCGTGCAGCCCCAGCACCACATCACTGTGCAGAATGCGGGCCCCGCCGGAAAAGAAGCCTTCGTAGATCGACAGCACACGCAGTTCGCTCATAACGCGCACCCATCGGGACGTCCCGCGCTGACGGGAAATGGATCGGATCCCCCTTGACCAGCGGGTTAGCCGCGATGGGAACAGGCGAAACTTGACGGGATGTGAATTCCGCATTTCCTTCCGGGGTGTCCGGTGTTTCCGGGGAAATCCGCCCTGGTGAGCCCGTATCCGAGGCCGTATCCGAGCCCGTGCCCGCACCCCGTGCGCCGCGCCGCGGATGCACCTGACCGGGGGTTTCCGGGTGACCGCGCGGGGCGTCGCGGCGTTGGTGCCGGCAGGTGCGCGAGCGCGTGCGGACGGTGCGAACCGGACGGACGGCGCGGGCCCGGTCCGTCCGTCCTGCCGCAACGCCGAGAAGGAGATCCGCCATGTCCGACACCCCGGTCGACGCCGTGCTCGACGCCGGACCGCCTCGCCGCGCGGCGGTGCCGGCCGAGGCGGAGCGAGTGGTGCCGGTGCGGACACCGAAGGCGCTCCCGGCCCGTTCCGAGGCGCGGGCCTGGTTCGGTGTGGGCTTCGGCGCCGTGCTCGGGGCGACCCTGGCCTGGCTGCTCGTCCAGATGGTGCTGCGGCTGAGCGAGCTGCTCACCCTGCTGCTGCTCGCCGCGTTCATCGCGGTCAGCCTGGAGCCGGTGGTGGCCTGGCTGGGGCGGCGCGGCCTGCGCCGGGGCTGGGCGGTGCTGTCGGTGACCACGGGGCTGGCCGGGGTGCTGGCGGGGTTCGTCGCGCTGGTCATCCCGGCGGTCGGCGCGGCCGTGGCGTCCCTGACCGGCGCGGTGCCGCGCTGGCGCCGCCAACTGCGCGACCACCACTCGGTGCTCGGCCGGCTGGAGGACCGCTACCACGTCATCGAGCGCGTGCAGGACCGGCTCGGCTCGCGCGGCGGCGCGTCGGAGGTCGCGGGTGGCGTGCTCGGCGCCGGCCGGCTGGTCGTCAGCGCCCTGACCTCCCTGGTGATCGTCGTGACCGTCACGCTGTACGTGATGGTGGCGCTGCCCGCGATCAAGCGGTTCTGCTACCGCTTCGTGCCCGGCACGCGCCGCGCCCGCGCCGAGGCGCTCAGCGAGGAGATCCTCAGCCGGGTGGGCCGGTTCATGCTCGGCAACACCCTCACCTCGGCCGTCGCGGGTCTGGCCACCTTCGCCTGGTGCTCGGCGACCGGCGTGCCCTACCCGGCCGCGCTCGGCTTCCTGGTCGCCCTGCTCGACATGGTCCCGGTGGTCGGCTCGACGGTCGGGGGAGTGGTGGTGAGCCTGGTCGCGCTGTCGGTGTCGGTGCCGGTCGCGGTCGCCACCGCCGGCTTCTCCACCGCGTTCCGGCTCGCCGAGGACTACCTGATCATGCCGCGGGCGATGCGGTTCGCGGTCGACGTCCACCCCGTGGTGACGGTGGTCGCCGTGCTGGTCGGCGGTTCGCTGCTCGGCATCGTCGGCGGGCTGGTGGCGATCCCGGTGGCCGTCGCGGTCGGCATCGTCCTCGACGAGTGCGTGTTCCCGCGCACCGACGCCTCCTGACCCGCGGCAGCCGCTGCGACGGCCCGGCGCGGGCGGAGACGACCCCGCGCCGGGGCGGAGACGAGCCCGCCCCCAGCGCCGCGACCACGCCTTCGCACAACGTCCGGTTGTGGCTCGCGGGTGCGGGGTTGTTTGACCCGCAGATACCGGCCTCGATTGGATCTGGCGGGTCAACGGTTGGTTGTCCGGACCGGCCGGGCGGCCGGAGTGGCCGGGTGGGTCGGCGTGGCCAGGTGGCCCGCGTGGCCGGGTGAGGAGCGTGTGCGGCATGAAGGACGGGGCGGGGCTGGGACGCGCGTTCTCCTGGCTGTGGGGGGCCTACGCGGTCAGCGCCCTCGGCACCTGGCTGGCGTTCGACTCGTTCCCGCTGATCGCGATCCGCGTGCTGCACGCCGGGCCCGCCCAGGTCTCGGCGCTGGCCGCCACGGGCCTCGCGGTCGGCGCGGTGCTGGCGGTGCCGCTGGGCCCGTGGATGGAGTTCCGCCGCAAGCGGCCGGTGATGGTCGCGATGGACCTGATCCGCTGGGCCGCCCTGCTCACCGTCCCCGCCGCGTACGCCCTCGGTGCGCTGACGTTCGCCCAGCTCCTGGCGGTGTCGGTCCTGGTCGGCGCCGCCGACATCACCTTCAAGGCGGCGAGCGGCGCGGCCCTCAAGACGCTGGTGCCGCCGGCCGGCCTGCTCGCCGCGAACGGGCGGCTGGAGTCCACGTCCTGGACCATGACCGCGCTGGGGCCGCCGCTCGGCGGGGCGGCGATGGGGCTGTTCGGACCGGTCACCACGGTGCTCGCCAACGCGGTCAGCTTCCTGCTCTCCGCGGCGGGCATCCGCGCGATCGGCGGCCACGAGGCGCGGCCGGAACGCCCCGCGGGCGCCCGGGCCGGGCGCCCGCGGGTCCGCGACCTCGGCGACGGCTGGCGCTACATCCTCGCCCACCCCGCGCTGCGGCCGCTGTTCGCCAACACCGTCATGGTCAACGCCCTGATCATGGCGACCGCCCCCCTGCTCGCCGTGCTCATGCTCGGCCGGCTGGGGTTCGCTCCCTGGCAGTACGGGCTCGCCTTCGGGGTGCCGTGCGTCGGCGGCCTGATCGGGGCGCGGCTTTCCCGCCGGCTGGCCGCGCGGCACGGGCTGCTCACGGTGCTCCGCGTCTCCGGCGTGCTGCGTGCCTGCTGGGTGCCGTGGCTGGCGCTCGTCCGGCCGGGCCCCGCGGGTCTGCTGATCGTGATGGCGGTCGAACTCGGCCTGATCACCAGCTGCGGCGTGTTCAACCCGGTCTTCGCCACCTACCGGTTGGAGCAGACCGCCACCGACCGGGTCGCCCGCACCCTGTCGGCCTGGTCGGTCTCCAGCAGCGCGGCGATCGCGGCGCTGACCGCCCTGTGGGGGCTGCTGGGCGCCCTCATCGGGCTGCGGACCGCGATCGCGACCGCGGGGCTGCTGATGCTCGCCAGCCCGCTGCTGCTGCCGCGGCGGCAGGCCGCTGCCCGCCACGAGCCGGAACCCGTGGCGGGCAGCAGCTGATTCAGCGCGTGCCGCCGGCCCGGCGGCCCCCCTCCTGCGAGGGACCCGGCCGCGCGTCCTGCCGCGAACTTCCGCTCTCGCGGCGCTCGCCGGCCTCCCGATGGAGGCCGTCCTCGCGGATCAGCAGCACCAGCGAGCGGGCCTCGGCCTTCACCGTCTCGCCGGGGCCGTGGACGCCCGCCGCGGTGCCCGCGACGGGGGCCAGACCCGTCGCCGGGTCCGGCGCGCGGTCCAGCGCCAGTCCGGTGGCGGGATCCACCGCCGGGTCCGCCGCGGTGTCGACCTCGACCCTCCAGCGCCCGCCGAACACCGGTCCCGGAAGCGTGAACACCACGTGCTCCCAGTGGGAGTTGAGCAGCACCAGGAACGAGTCGTCGCGCACCGGCCGCCCCTGCGTGTCGCGTTCGCCGATCGCGTCGCCGTTGAGGTGCACGGCGATCGCGTGGGCGTCGGCGCGGCTCCAGTCCTGCCGGGTCATCTCCCGGCCGTCGGGGCGCAGCCAGGTCAGGTCGGCGGGGGCGCCGCCGGACGCCTGGCTGCCGCGGAAGAACCGGCGCCTGCGCAGCACCGGGTGGGCGCGGCGCAGCGCGATCAGCCGCCGGGTGAAGTCCAGCAACTGCCGCTGCTCCGCGCCCGGTTCCCAGTCCACCCAGGTCAGTTCGCTGTCCTGGCAGTAGGCGTTGTTGTTGCCGCGCTGGGTGCGGCCGACCTCGTCGCCGTGGCACAGCATCGGCACACCCTGCGAGATCAGCAGCGTGGCAAGGAAGTTGCGCTGCTGCCGGGCCCGCAGCGCCAGCACGTCCGGGTCGCCGGTCTCGCCCTCCGCACCGCAGTTCCACGACCGGTTGACGCTCTCGCCGTCCTGGTTGCCCTCGCCGTTGGCGTCGTTGTGCTTGTCGTTGTACGACACCAGGTCGCGCAGCGTGAAACCGTCGTGCGCGGTGACGAAGTTGACGCCGGCCCGCGGGCGCCGGTGGTTGCCCTCGTACAGGTCGGACGAGCCCGTCAGCCGGGACGCGAACTCCGGCAGCGTGCCCTCCTGGGCACGCCAGAAGTCCCGCACGCTGTCCCGGTACTTGCCGTTCCACTCGCTCCACAGCTGCGGGAAGTTGCCGACCTGGTAGCCGCCGTCGCCGACGTCCCAGGGCTCGGCGATCAGCTTGACGCGGCTGACGACCGGGTCCTGCTGGACCAGGTCGAAGAACGCCGAGAGCCGGTCCACCTCGTGGAACTGCCGGGCCAGGGTGGCCGCCAGGTCGAACCGGAAGCCGTCCACGTGCATCTCGGTCACCCAGTAGCGCAGGCTGTCCATGATCAGCTGCAGCACGTTGGGGTGGCGCATCAGCAGGCTGTTACCGGT
>WRCZ01000399.1 GCA_009783685.1 Actinomycetes bacterium | reverse complement strand
GGCATCCGCCGGACGCCTCACCCCCCGGACGTCCCGCCCCCGGGCTCCCGGCACCCCGACTGCCCGCTCCCGGACTCCCCGCCGTCCAACGCCGCGCCATCAGATGCCCCGGCGCTTCCACGACTGCCACCAGAGCCACTCCCGGCCCCGCTCGGCCACCGCCGACAGCACCAGCGGCTGCAGGTACGGCATGACCCGCGCCCCGACCCTGCGGCGCAAGCGCAGCCCCCGGTACTCCGGCAGCCGCTCGACCGCGGGCACGCAGTCCCGGGCGAACGCCACCAGCTCGTCCACCGGGACCACGGCGGTGCGCCCCCGGTCGTACGCGCGGCAGGCGCGGCGCAGCGCCGCCCGTGCCAGCCTGGCGTGCACCGTCGCCGACAGCCGCCCGGCGTCCGGGAGCCGGTCCCCGCACTTCTCCAGCACCGCCTCGTACGCGGCCCTGCGCTGCCGCAGGTCGTCGAGCTGGCCGCCGAAGTCGGTGGTCGACATGTTCGCGCCGTGCACCCGGTAGTACGCCTGGTCGGCGCCGCGGACGTAGCCGACGTCGGCGTGCGCCGCCAGCCGCATCCACATCTCGATGTCGCCGGCGTGCGGCAGCCGCGGATCGTAGCCGCCGACCGTGCGTTGCAACTCGGTGCGCACCACCACCTCGGGGGAGGTGATGCACCCCGTGCCCTCGCGGAACCTGCGCTCCAGCCACCACCGGCCCGGGTAGACGGCGGTGCCGCCGCCGGCGGTGCGGGCCGGCGGCAGCGGGCCGCCGTGCGTGAAGCGCAGCGGCCTGCCGTAGGCGAAGCCCACCTCGGGGTGGGCGTCCAGCAGCGCCGCCGCCCGCACCAGCGCGCCCGGCACCAGCCGGTCGTCGGCGGACAGCAGCACCGTGTAGTCGCCGTCGGCCCACTCCAGCAGGCCCTCGTTGTAGGTGGCGATGTGCCCCTTGTTCTTCTCGTGGACGCGCACCTCGATCCTCGGGTCGGAGGCCGCCAGGGCGCGGGCGGCCTCCGCCGAGTCGTCGGGTGACGCGTCGTCGATGATCAGCACCCGGACGTCGAGGCCCTCCTGTTCGTCCAGCACGCTGCGCACGCAGTCGGCCAGGAAGTGGCCGTACCGGTAGCAGGGGATCACGACGCTGACGCTGCCCATCGTTGGTGTGCCCGCCTCCTCGGTCTACCGGGACTCGGTGGTGGTGCCGTCGAGCGGTGCCGGCGGCAGGGTGGTGCTGAAGATCGGCGCCACCCAGTAGTTGGCCGACCCGTAACTGCTGTTCGGGAAGGCGGTGTCGGATCCGTAGCGGTACAGGCCGTTCTGGCTGCCCGCGGTGTCGGCGGTGGCCGTCAGCGGGTACGACTGGTGGGCGCTGGCGAAGTAGCCGCCGTCCACCGCGTAGTTGCCGTTCGGCGCGTGGTACGAGACGACGTACGACGTGCCCGCGGTGATCGGCACCGGGTTGGCGAAGGTGAGCAGTTGCCAGCCGGACGCGGTCTCGCTGGAGAACGTCCCGGTGGCCAGCTGCGTGCCGTCCGCGGACCAGACGCTACCGGTGTGCGTGCCGGTGTTCCCCGCTCCCTTGTAGAACGTGACGCCGGTGATCCAGCCGGTCACCGCCGAGGTGAACCGGGCGCCCAGCTCGACGGAGTTGGTGTCGTCGGTGACGTCGGCGACGGCCGGCGTGGCCGACTGCGGCCACAGGGTGCAGGGGCAGGTCACCGCCGGCGGGCTGGTGCTGGTGGTGAACGACCAGGTCGCCGGGTCCGCCATGTGGTTGCCCCACAGGTCGTCCGCCTGCACGGACGCGGTGTACGTGGTGGCGAGCGCCAGTTGGGTCGACGGGGTGAACGTCAGGCTGTTCGCCGCCGTGGAGGTCCTGGCCCCCGGCACGCTGTGGCCGGCCGCGTCCTTGAGACTGAACACCACCGAGCCCGCGTCCACCGGCTCGCTGAAGTTCACCGTCACCGGCGAGGTGATGGAGATGCCGACCGAACCGGACGTGGGCGAGGTGCTGGTCACCGCGGGCGGCACCGTGCTGGCCGACGAGGTGTCGAGCACCGCGTCCACCCAGTAGTTGGTGCCGCTGGACTCCGAGGTGGGGAAGCCCCCCGACGCGCCGTAGAGGTACACGCCGTCGGCGCCGTCCGTGCCGGACTTCAGCGCGGTCAGCGGTGCCAGGCCGGCGTCGGAGCCGGTGAAGTAGCCGGCGTCGTAGGAGTATCCGCCGTTGGGCGCGAAGTAGGAGGCGATGTAGGTGGTATTGGCCTTCACCGGCACCGGGGTGGCGAAGTTCATCTGCTGCCAGCCGGAGGCCGTCTCGTTGGTGAAGGTGCCGGTGGCCAGCCGCTGGCCGCTCGCGCTCCACAGGCTGCCGGTGTGCGTGCCGGTGTTGTAGGGCGCCTTGTAGAAGCGGATGCCGGTGATCGACCCCGGCACGCTGGTGCGGATCTTCACGCCGAGCTCGACCGCCCCGCCGTCACCGCTGTTGACCACGGCCGGGACCGTCGTCGAGGGCCACACCGAGCACGGGCACTGCTGCGGGCCGACGGTCAGCGGCACGGTGGCCGCCGTGCCGGTGTTCACGCTGTCGTCGACCGCGCGCACCTTGATCTGCGGGGTGCCGGTGGCGGTCGGCGTCCACGAGTAGCTCCACGAGGTGAGGCCGTTCGCGGCCTTCCAGGTGCTGCCGCCGTCGGTGGAGACCTCCACCCGGGCCACCACGCCGCCCGCGTCGGCGGCGGTGCCGGTGATGGTGACCGGCCGCAGCGCGGGGACGGTGCTGCCGACCGGCGGGCTGGTGACGGTCACCACCGGGCCCGCCGTGTCGGTGGAGGCGGTGGCCGCGACCAGCCCGCTCTGCAGCGTCTTGGGCTGGATGCCCATGTCCGCCAGCAGGTTGACGGTCGCCTGCTGCATCCGCTTGTCCTCGGTGACCACCGTGTCGTCCGGGTTGGCGGTCGGCACGTTCGTCAGGCCCCACGACCACTGCACGGTGCCGGCGCCGAACACCAGGGCGTGCGAGGTCGGATCGCGGAACTCCACCAGGTTGTGGGTCGCGGTGCCGTTGCCGTAGGTGTTGCCGTAGTCCAGCCGGTACTTGCCGTCGGTGATGTCCACGGTGGTGGACGACAGGTCGATCTGCCCGGCCGGCCGGGTCGGGCTGTCGGCGATGTCGCTGTCCCACTCGTAGCCGAGCGTGCCCACCGGGAACGTCGCCGTCTGCGCGGGGGTCAGGCTCGCCACCGTGGTGTTGCGCCACAGCCGCAGTTTGGCGTAGGCGCCGGGCACCGTGATCGCGTCGCTGCGGTAGCCGTTCACCGTGAACAGCGAGCCGGTCAGCACGTTCTGCGGCTGGTAGGTGTCGCCCTTCGCCGCGCCGCCCGGGTCGAGGAAGGCGCCGGTCCAGGTGCTGGTCGGATCGGGGATGCCGTCGGGCGAGGCGAGTTCGAGCTTGGTCTCCTTGTAGCAGATCAGGGTGCGGCCCGAGGTGCTCGTGCCGTCGATGCTCGGCGCGAACCGGGTCTTCCACGACACCTCGTTGCCGCTGAAGAACGTCTCGTTCACGCCCGCCTTGCGGGCGTTGAGCACGTTGGTGAACTGGTCCTGGGTCCAGTACTCGTCGTGCCCGGAGGACATGAACATCGTGTGGTTCGCCAGGTCCGCGGGCCGGGTGGACACGTCCAGCCCGGACAGGTAGCTCACGTCGTAGCCGTTGCGCTCCAGCCAGTACAGCATCTCGAACTCGGAGCCGTAGACGCCGTTGTCGCCGCCGATGTCCAGCGGGCGGTTGTAACTCACCTGGTAGGCACGGCCGTCGGGCGCGGGCCCGTCACCGTCGTACAGGTTGCGGCCGCCCCACTTGTTGTACGCCTGCCACGTCTCGTCGTCGGTCTGCACCACGATCGCGGAGTGGCTGGAGTCGTTCCGCACCACGAACGGGTACGGCATCACGCCGTTGCCGTCGACCTGGTCGAAGTTCGCGATGTACAGACCCGACACCGCGTCACCGGGGATCGTCCAGGACGCGGTGGCCGGCCAGTTGCCGCAGTCGATCAGCCCGGCGCTGTTGCCCGCGCACTGCAGCGGCTTGCCCTGCGGCTCGCCGTCGACCACGGTGTTGTCCGGCGGGCTGCCCGGCGTGCCGTCACGGGTGAAGTTCGCCGGGTAGGTGGCGGCCGCCTGTGCCGCCGTGGACAGCTGGCGTGCCCCGTCGCCGCCGTAGTAGCCGAGGCGGAACACCTCGACGTGGTAGGCGACGGGGGACTGCACCTTGAACTGCACGGTCTGGCCCGCCTGGTAGCTCACCTGGTCGGTGAACCCCTGGACGTTTCCGTAGGCGTTGGGCGCGAACCAGTCCTCCATCGGGGTGCCGGTCTTGGAGTTCTCGCACACGATCGGGTTGGAGCCGGTCCCGCAGGGGTCGGCGGCGTGCGCCCCCGGGGAGCCCGCCAGCGAGAGCGCGACCGCGATCACGGCCGCGACCACGCTGCTCAGCACTCCGCGGAAGAGTCTGCTCGTTCTGTCCATCGGTACCTCTCAGGCGGTGCAGGGCCCGGCTCGGTGAGCGGGGTGGGTGGTGCGTGAGCGGTGACTGGCCGCCCGTCCGCCGGCCGGCGCCGGCCGGACGGCGTCAGCCCAGGGCGCCGGCCAGCGTGTCCACGACGCGCTGCTGCTGGTCGGCGGTGATCTGCGGGTACAGCGGAAGCGACAGGATGCGGGCCGCGGCCCGCTCGGCATGCGGGAAGTCCCCTGCCTGGTGGCCGAGGTGCGAGAACGCCGGTGTCAGGTGCACCGGCAGCGGATAGTGCACGGCAGCCCCCACGCCCTCGGCGTTGAGCCGGGCCACCACGGTGTCCCGGTCGGCGCCGGTCACCTGGACCACGTACAGGTGCCACACGTGGGCGTTGCCGGGGACCGTCACCGGGAGCACGACGCGGCCGGTCGCGGCCAGCGGCGCGAGCAACTCGTCGTAGCGGGCCGCGGCGAGCCGCCGGGCCCGGTTGCCGTCGGCGAGCCGGGCCAGCTTGGCGCGCAGCACCACCGCCTGGAGGCCGTCCAGCCGGCTGTTGAACCCGGCCACGTCGTGCCGGTACTTCGCGGTGCCGCCGTGGTTGGCGATCGCCCGTACCAGCTGCGCCCGGTCGGCGTCGTCGGTGACCACCGCGCCGGCGTCGCCGTACGCGCCGAGGTTCTTGCCCGGGTAGAAACTCGTCGCGGCGATCCCGCCGGAGCCGGGGGAGCGCCCGTCGCGCGTCGCCCCCTGGCACTGCGCCGCGTCCTCCACCACCGCCACCCGGTCCGGCAGCGCCGCCGCGAGCTTGGGCACGTCCGCGCACTGCCCGTACAGGTGGACCGGGACGACCGCCCGCGTCGCCGGGCCCACGGCGTCCAGCGCCGCCTGACCGTCCATCAGGTACGAGGCGGGGTCGCAGTCCACCAGCACCGGGCGGGCGCCGATCCTGGCGACGGCGCCGGCCGTGGCGATGAAGGTGTTCGCGGGCAGCACCACCTCGTCGCCCGGCCCGACACCGCTTGCCCGCAGGGCCAGTTCGAGCGCGTCGGTGCCGTTGGCCACCCCCACGCAGTGCGCCGTGCCCGCGAAGGCCGCGTACTCCTCCTCGAAGGCCCTGACCTCCTCGCCGCCGACGAACGCCGTCGCGGCCAGCACCCGGTCGAACCCGGCGCGGACCTCGGCGGCGACCTCGCCGTGCGCCGCCTGCAGGTCCACCAGCGGTATGCGGTTCATGTCGCAGGACTCCCCATCCGTACCGCGGGCCCGCGGCCCGCGGCGGTCTCGTCGTGGTCACCCGGGCGGACCCGTCCCCCCTGCCCGGGACCGCCCCCTTCCCCCCGCTGTGCGCCGCGGCCGGCGGAAGCGGAAACCCCCGGCCCCCCGGCCCCGGCGTCCGGCCTCCCGGCCCCGGCCTCAGCCCCAGCCCCAGCCCCGGCCCGGGCCCCGGCGTGCGCCCCCCGGGCCCCGGCGCCCGGTCTCCCGGCCCGGGCCTCTGCCTCGGCGCTCGGCCCCCCGGCTTCGGCATCCGGCCCCCCGGCCTCGGCATCCGGCCCCCCGGCCTCGGCGTC
>WRCZ01000398.1 GCA_009783685.1 Actinomycetes bacterium | reverse complement strand
TCTGCTGGCTCCAGCATCGCGTGCCGGTGGCGGACCGCGCCAGGCATGGAGGTGCGGAACCGAAGGGACCGCCGTCCGTGGCATCCCGCAACGGCGACCGCGTGACCGCGCTGAGCCGGCAACTCTCCCAGGCGCACGGGGAACTGCGCCGCCGCATCGACGATCTGAGGACCCGCCTCGGCCAGGACCGGCCATCCGGCGACAGCCTCGTCACCCACTGCCTGGCGTTCTGCTCCGCACTGGCCTCACATCACCAGGGCGAGGACGAGGGTCTGTTCGCCCAACTGCTCCGCGAGCGGCCGGACATGGCGGCGACCGTGGCCAAGCTCGTGGAGGACCACGGCCTGATCTCCGCCATCCTGGCGCGGGTGCGCGAACTGGCCGCCGCCGCGGCCGCGTCACCCGTTCCGGCCGCCCAGGCGGACATCCGGCGCGAACTCGACGGCCTGGTGGCCGTGATGGAGTCCCACTTCGCCTACGAGGAGCGGGTCCTCGGCCGGGCCCTGGACGGCCTCGCCCCCGAAGGCGGCTGGCCCGACGCGGTGTTCGGGTTCGAGACGGGCTCCCGGCTCGGGACGGACTTCCGGCTCGGCGCGGCGGGCGACGGCGCGGACTGACCTCGCGCGAGCCTCACGGCCGGGATGAAGTGCGGCGGTCACCGGCCCGGTCGGCGGGCGCCTCGGGCAGCGCCGTGGAAGCCTGCGCCGCGAGCTCGTCGAGCGAGCGGGCCGTCGCCGAGCCCGCTTCGGCATGGTAGATCGCCAGGATCTGGCCGCCGGAGTCGGCGAGCGGCAGCTTCTCCCGGCGCAGTTCGAGCATGCCGGCCTGCGGGTGGCGCAGCCGCATGGAGCCGCCGGCCAGCGGGGCCACGTCGTGCCGGGCCCACATCCGCCGGAACGGCTCGCTGGCCAGCGACAGCTCCCCCACGAGCTGGACGGTCCGCGGGTCGTCGGCGTCACCGCCCACGGACGCGTGGAACCCGGCGACCATGCCCCGGGCCGCCTGCTCCCAGTCGGGGTGCAGGTCCCGCTCCGCGGGGTCGAGGAAGAGCGCCCGCAGCCGGTTGACGCCGGGCCGCAGGGACGGTGCGACGGCCATGGCCAGGGCGTTCGCTGCCAGGACGTCGAAGCGCCGGCTCTCCACGAACGCGGGCAGGTTGATCACGTCGAGCAGCTGCCGGATCCCGCTCGGCACCACCTCGCGGCGCGGCCGCCGGGTCGAGGCGGGGCGTGCGGTGGTCAGGCTCAGCAGGTGCCGGGTGGCGGCCTCGTCCAGCCGGAAGACCCGCGCCAGCGCCTCCAGCACCTGCGGGGACGGGTTGCGGTCGCGGCCCTGCTCCAGGCGGAGGTAGTAGTCGGCGCTGATCCCCGCCAGGGTGGCGACCTCCTCGCGGCGCAGCCCCGGCGTACGGCGTACGCCCATCACCTGGAGCCCCACGTCGGCCGGATCGATCAGCTCGCGCCGCGCCCTCAGATACTCGCCCAGCGCGTTCCGCCTGCTCATGCTCCCGAGCCTACGAGCTCGCCGGGCATCGTGCCTGGTCCTGTCACTCCCAGGATGATCGGGGCCGAGGCTCTGCGACGACCTGCTGGTTAGCGTGGCAGAGCTCCCGGAAACACCGGCGGGCGGAAGGGCATCATGACTGGCAGCGAGCTTCCCGGCGGCACCTACCGCGTGGGCGACCTCACCCTCACCAGGTTCGGCTACGGCGCCATGCAGCTGGCCGGGCCGGGCGTCTTCGGCCCGCCGGCGGACCGCGGCGCGGCGGTCGACGTGCTGCGCGCCGCCGTCGACCTGGGCATCCGGCACATCGACACGGCCGACTTCTACGGCCCGCACGTCACCAACGAGATCATCCGCGAGGCCCTCGCGCCGTACCCGGACGGGCTGCACATCGTGACCAAGGTCGGCGCCCGCCGCGACGAGCGGGGCGGCTGGCCGCACGCCCGGACGCCGGCCGAACTGGTGCAGCAGGTCCACGACAACCTGCGGCGCCTCGGCCTGGAGGCGCTCGACGTGGTGAACCTGCGGGTCGGCGGCCTGGACTCGCCCGAACCCGGCTCGATCGCCGAGCAGTTCGGCGCGCTCGCCGAGCTGCGGGAGCAGGGGCTGATCCGGCACCTGGGCCTGAGCACGGTCGACGCGGACCAGCTCGCGGAGGCGCAGGCGATCGCGCCCGTGGTGTGCGTGCAGAACTTCTACAACATCGCCAACCGGCGGGACGACGCGCTGCTCGACAGCACCGCCCGGCAGGGCATCGCGTTCGTGCCGTACTGGCCGCTGGGCGGCATGTCGCCGCTGCAGTCGGAGGCGCTGCACAAGGTCGCGGCCCGGCTGGACAGCACGCCGATGTCCGTGGCCCTGGCCTGGCTGCTGCGGCGCTCGCCGAACGTGCTGCTCATTCCCGGCACCTCGTCCGCGGCGCATCTGCGCGAGAACGTCGCCGGCGCCGCGCTGGAACTGCCCGACGACGTGCTCGCCGAGCTGGCGGCCATCGGCAACGAGGAGTAACCGGCTCCACCGGGCCTCGCACGGCAACGCGGGCAATCTTCCACACTCGTGCCGTGAATTTTCTCGTCATGCTCAGAACCTTGCGAGGTTCAGTAGCGGTCTGTACGGTCGGGGCGCCGGTTTCCCACGTTCCTGAAGGAGCCTCAGATGCGGGCGATCCCCCCACACCGGCGCGGCACGCGCCGCGCCGGGCGCAGGTTGGCGGTGACCGCCCTCGCGGCGGTCGGCGCGCTGTGCCTGACCGCGGTACCGGCGCGTGCCGCGTCCCACCGAACCCCGGAGCCCCCCGCCGCGAGCAGTACGGCACCCCACGCGACACCCCGATCGGGCCCCGGTGCCTTACCCCGCGCGGCCGCGGCCCCTGCCGTCGGTGCGTCGACGCCGTTCCGGACCTACGAGGCGGAGGCCGGCAGTCCCGGTGGCGGCGCCACGGTGACCTCGCTGACCGCGCCGCCGGCCACGCAGTACTCCAGCGCCGCCCTCGAGGCGTCCGGCCACGCGTACGTGCACCTGGGCGGCGCCGGAAGCTCCGTGCAGTGGACGAACACCACCGGTGCGCCCATCAGCTTCCTCAACGTCCGTGCCAGCATTCCCGATTCGGCGTCCGGCGGCGGCACGACCGCGACGCTCGACCTGTACGTCGACGGGGTGTTCCGGCAGGCCCTGAACCTCAACTCCAAGCAGAGCTGGGTGTACGAGGGCAACGACAACTACAACACCAGTGACAACCAGAACCCGGCCGACGGCGATCCCCGCGTCTTCTGGGACGAGTCGCACACCTTCGTCTCCGGCGCCCCGATCCCGGCCGGCGCCACGTTCTCGCTCCGGAAGGACGCCACCAACAGCGCGGCGTTCTACGACGTGGACTCCGTGGACGTGGAGAACCCGCCGGCTCCGCTCCCCCAGCCGGCGAACTCCCTGTCCATCACGGACTGCGGCGCGGTCTCCGACGACAATCCCACGAACGGCGCGGCCGACGGCCAGGCGGTGGACAGCCGCGCGGCGATCCAGAACTGCATCGACCAGGCGCAGGCGCAGGGCAGGATCCTCTGGATCCCGAAGGGCACCTTCTACGTCAAGGGCACCACCGGGCTGACCGCGCAGGGGATCACCATCGCGGGCGCCGGTTTGTGGTACAGCACCGTCTACCGCGACGTGCCGGTCCCCAACAGCACGCCGCTGGCAGCGCTGTTCGACGTGACCTCCTGCACGGTCGAGAACTTCCACATCGACGCCAACGCGGTCAGCCGCAGCACGATCGGCGGCGACGGCGGCGCGATGGACACCACCGGCACCGGCTGGGTGGCCGACGGCATCTGGACGCAGCACACCATGTCCGGCTTCTGGGCGTCGGGGACCGGCGGCACCGTCCGCAACAGCCGGCTCACGGCGATCTGGGCCGACGGCATCAACGTCAACAACGTCTCGATGGGCGCCGACACCGGGAACGACCTGACCGTCACCGACAACTTCGTGCGGGGCACCGGGGACGACGCCATCGCCGTCAACTCGGTGCACTACAACACCAACGGCGACGGCTCGCAGACGTTCTACCACCCGATGACGAACATCACCGTCACCCACAACACCTCGATCGCACCGTGGGGCGGCAAGGGCATCGGGATCTACGGCGGCAGCGGGCACCACGTCAGCGACAACTACATCAGCGACACCGCCCGCTACATCGGCTTGGGCGCCGGCCGGTTCGGCGTCAACGGCAGCGACCTGCTGTCCGCGACGGTGTCCGGCAACACCGTCGTGCGCTCCGGCGGCAACGCCTACAGCCAGGGCCAGCCCGCGCTGCACATCGGCAACGGCGGGGACGGGCAGAACTCCGGCACCGTCGACCACGTCACCGCGACCGGCAACACCGTCGCCGACTCGCTGTACGACGGGATCGGCTTCTCCACCTCGACCAACACCCTGCTGCAGGACAACACCGTCACCGGCCCGGGCCGCAACGGCATCGCCGTAGCGCCGCCGTTCTACCCCGCGCCGACCGGCTCGGCCACGATCACCGGCAACACCGTCACCGGCCTTCGCCCCGGCACCACGTCCTACGTCAACAACTCCAGCGGGTTCACGGCCACGTTGAGCGGCAACAACTGGGAACCCGCCGCGCCCGAGGGCCCGTACGGCGGCACCGCCCCGGCGATCCCCGGCACCGTCCAGGCCGAGAACTACGACACCGGCGGCCAGGGCGTCGCCTACGACGTCACCGGCGTGAACGGCAACGCCAACGGCTACCGCCCCGACGGAGTGGACCTGGAGGCGACCTCGGACACCGGCGGCGGCTACGACCTCGGCTGGACCGGCGGCGGCCAGTGGTTCCGCTACACCGTGGACGTCGCCACGGCCGGAACGTACACCGTGGGCCTGCGGGTGGCGGCCCCGGCGGCCGTGAACGGCGCCCTGCACCTGTCCGACGCGTCCGGCACCGACCTCACCGGTGCGGTGAACCTGCCCGCCACCGGTGACTGGCAGACCTGGGAGACCGTCGACGCCACCGTCACCCTCCCCGCCGGGCGGCAGGTCCTGACGCTCGGCCAGGACAGCGGCGGCTGGAACCTCAACGCCCTGACCTTCACCGCGGGCGGCGGAACCCCGCCGCAGGCCGACCTCGCCGCGGGGCGGCCGACGAGCGAGTCCAGCCACACCGACGTCTACGCCTCGTCGCACGCGACCGACGGCTCCCAGGCCACCTACTGGGAGAGCGCCGACAACGCGCTGCCGCAGTGGGTCCAGGTGGACCTGGGCGCGGCGCACGGCGCGTCCAGGGTCGTGCTGCAACTGCCCGCCGGCTGGGGTGCGCGGACCCAGACGCTGTCCGTGCTGGGCAGCACCGACGGCACCGCGTTCACCACCGTGAAACCGTCGGCGGCCTACGCCTTCGACCCGGCGGCGAACAACACCGTCACGATCACCTTCCCGGCCACCGTCCAGCGCTACTTCCGGCTGGACTTCACCGCCAACACCGGCTGGCCGGCCGGCCAGGTCGCGGAGTTCCAGGTCTGGACCACCTGATCCGGGGCGGTTCCGCCGGCCGGGCCGGCGCCCCTCACGCCAACGGTCCGCTCACGGCGGGCCGTTGGCGTGTGACGTGCCGCGGAGAGCGCGGCAGGCCGGTAAGGGTGGGGACCGGGCCCCACGACCGTCGCCCGGCAGGACTTGATCACCGCCGAGAGTCCGAACTACGTTGGCCCGCATGACCGACATCGCACCCGCCACCTGGCCGCCCGCCGCTATCACGACCGAGCGGCTCGTGCTCCGCGAGTCCGAGGCGCGGGACCGTGCGGCGTGCATCGAGCTGGCCGCCTCCCCGGAGGTGAACATCTACGTGGGTGGCGCCCGGCCGCGGGACGAGCTCGAACGTGCGGTGCCCGAGGTGCCCGGGCGGCGCCCCGGCTTCTTCGTGGTCGAGCGCGACGGGGCGATGATCGGCTACATCCAGCTGCTCGACCGGCGCGACGCGGAGCGTCCCGGTCACGTCCGCCCGGAGGGCGGGGAGGCCGAGCTCGGCTACATGTTCCTGCCGGAGGCATGGGGGCACGGGTACGCCGCCGAGGCGTGCACGGCG
>WRCZ01000397.1 GCA_009783685.1 Actinomycetes bacterium | reverse complement strand
CGCCGCTGCCGTCCTCGGCAAGCGCCCCGGCGCCGTGCGCACGGCCGCGCACCGCGGCCTGCGGCGACTCGCCGAGCAAATCGCCCAGGGTCCGGCGGTCCCGCCCCCCGGCGCCCCCGGGGCCTGACCGGCTCGCGGTCCCGGCGTCCGGCGCCCCCGGGGCCTGACCGGCCCGCGGTCCCCGCCCCTCGACGCCCCCGGCGCCTGACCGGCCCGCGGTCCCGGCGTCCGCCGCGTTCCCGTCCTCCGCCGCTGATCCGTTCGCGGGCCGTCCCTGCGCGCCGGTGCCGGAAGCCCTCCCGGACCTTGGTTCGCGGCGGCCCGCGGGGGAAACGACCTTGGAAAAACGGGAGCACATGCAGGTCGTGTCCATGATCGGGCAGAGTGGGACTCATGTTGCCCGAGATCCCATCGATGGACGATCCGCATGTGCGCCATCTGCGCCGATTGTTCCTCGCGGTCGTCACGGGAAGCTTCCTGTTCCTGATCCCGTGGATCGCCTACCTGTCGGTGAGCCTGCCGTCGCACCACGAGGTGAACCAGTGGCGGCTGGCCTGGGTCGGGTTCGACGGCGCCCTGATCGCCGCGATCGGGGTGACCGCGGTGTGCGCCTGGCGGCGGCGGCAGATCTTCATCCCCTGGGCGATCGTGACCGCCACGCTGCTGTGCTGCGACGCCTGGTTCGACATCGTGCTCGACTGGAACAGCGACGAGCTGATCGGCTCGGTCATCACCGCGGTCGTCGCGGAACTCCCGCTGGCCTTCCTGCTGTTGTACGTGGCACGGAAGGTGCTGCGGCTGACCGTCACCATCGCGTGGGAGCAGGCCGGCCGCAGCGGCCCGGTCCCGCCGCTGTCCCGGCTGTCGCTGCTCGTGCTCCAGGAGGACGAGGAGGGGGCGCCGCCGGGCGGGGACGAGGAGGACGGTACGGTCGCGGATCGCACCACGGACCGCACCGCGCACGACCCCGATGCCGGACGTCCGGCCACCGCCGAGGGCGCCGGCGGCGACCGGCGCACCTGCCGCGAGGACACCGACACCGACAGGGAGCACAACGATGACCACCGCCACCGCCCGCCCCGACGATCGGCCTGAGGACACCGTTCCTACCTACGACGTGCTGGTGGTCGGCGGGACGGGCATCGACACGATCGTGCAGGTCGACGAACTGACGCTGCCGGGCGGGGACTTCCTCGGCGTGCCGCCGATCCGCGACTACGTCGCGCACACCGGGAACGGGGTGGCGCTCGGCTTCCACGCGCTGGGCCTGGCCACGAAGTTCGTGGACTTCCTCGGGGACGACGCGCAGGGCCGGATGATCCTGGAGCGGTACGCCGCGGCGGGACTCGACTTCAGCCATCTGCCCGCACCCGGCGGCACCCCGCGCAGCGTCAACCTGGTGGACCGGGCAGGGCGGCGGTTCTCCTTCTTCGACGGCCGCCACCCCGAGGAGCTGCGGCTGCCCCGCGACTTCTACCTGCCGTTCCTCAGCCGCGCCCGCCATGTGCACGTCTCGCGCTCGCCGCTGGCCCAGGACGTGTTCGCGGACGCCGCCCGCCTCGGCTGCGGCATCTCCACGGACCTGCACGCCTGGGACGGCGAGGACCCCGCCGCCCACCCGTGGGCGTACGGCGCCGACCTGGTGTTCCTCAGCGCCGCGCACACCAGGGAGCGCACTCCCGAGGTGATGCGGCAGATCCTCGCGCACGGGCGGGCCTCGCTGGTGGTCGCCACCGACGGCGCCGCGGGCTCCCTGGTGCTGGAGCGCGGCGGCCACGAGCCCCGGCGCTTCCCCACGGTCGTCCCCGAGCGGCCGGTGGTGGACAGCAACGGCGCGGGCGACGCGTTCCTGACCGGCTTCCTGCACGCCCGGTTCCGCGGCGCGGACCTGGAGGAGTGCGTGCTCGCCGGATCGGTGTCGGGGGCGTACGCGTGCGGCAGCCACGGCACCCACGAGGAGGTCATCAGCGCGGCGGCACTGGAGTCCTCCCTCTCCCGGGCCCGGTGGGCCACGGACCTCCCCGGACGCCCCGGACGCCCCGGACAACGGGAGCACCGGCGGCACGGACCGGGCGCGGCCCTAGCCGGCCTCGATCCGCCGGACCACGGTGTCCAGGGCGGCGTCCCGCGAGGCGTACACCTCGCACACCGGGTTGCCGCTGGGCGTCCGCGTGTGGTCGATCTCCCACAGGCTCAGCTCGGTGCCGTCCAGCAGCAGGAACGCGTGCTCGTACAGGGCCCAGGAGACCGGGCGGCCGGCGACGACGGCGCTGCGCCGGGTCACGATGCTGATGTCGTGCCCGATGGCGCCGCGCAGCCGGGCCAGCACCTCCGGGCCCGGCGCGCCCGGGTTCGCGGCACGGCGCAGCAGCCGCCAGGCGTGCTCGGGGGAGTCGCCCTCGGGGTACGCCCGGCGCAGCAGGTCGTGGGCGGGCGCCTCCGGCGGGTCGGGCACCGCGGCCGGCGGCAGCTCGCCGGGGCCCTGGGGCAGGCCGAACGCCGCGTCGACGTCCCACTCGGCGAGCGCCAGGTCCTCGCGGTCGACGAAGACCGCGTGCTCCACGTCCCCGCCCGGCCCGGTGTTGTGCTCCAGCTCCCACACCACCTGCACGCCGCCGTCCGGCAGCAGGAAGCTGTGCCGGAACGTGCGGCGGTCCAGCCGCCGCGGCGGGCCCTTGGTGTGCCGGCAGGACTGCAGGCCGCAGTGGTGCATCAGCGCCGACCGCACCGCCGCCAACTGCCGTGCCGTCCGGGCGCCGTTGGACGCGCGGCCCAGCAGACCGGCGAGCTGTTCCGTCGGACTGCCGCCCGACCGCGCGACATGCGACCCCAGCGGCCCCGCGGGCTCAGCGTTCATAAGGCCCTCCCGGCTCCCTCGGCGTCCAGTCCACCTGCCGGCGACTCAGGGTAGTAGCGCGGTTGCCGTTCGCACCCGCGTTCCGGAGGAATTCCCGGCGCACTCCGCCACCCCATGCGCCCCCCGACCCCGGGACCTGGCCGGATGGTGCGTCAGGGCGGGCCGCGACCGTCAGCAGTGCCCGTCGGTGCCCGAACCGGAACCGGAACCGGTCGGGGCCTGCGGGCCGGGGAACGGCGTGCCGCAGCGGGCGCAGGCCGCGGCCGCGGGGTCCTCGCGCATCGCCCCGCACGCGTCGCAGACCTGCTCCAGCCAGCAGACCGGGTCACCGCCCTCGGTGACGCCGTGGGGCCCGTGCTCGTCGGGGAGCTCGTCGGGGAGCCGCTGCTCGCCGGTCATGATGCCTCCGCTGTCTCCTCGGGGTGCCGGCAGTCGCGCC
This sequence comes from Actinomycetes bacterium, assembly GCA_009783685.1. Lineage (GTDB taxonomy): Bacteria > Actinomycetota > Actinomycetes > Streptomycetales > Streptomycetaceae > Actinacidiphila. The sequence continues at coordinate 2,810 of WRCZ01000397.1, read as the reverse complement.
GCCGCTCTCCATCCTGGACCTGAACGTCCCTCCGTGCGGCCTCGTGCGCCTTCGCCTCGTCCCACCGGTTCATCGCGCGGCGCAGCGACCGGGATTCGGCGAAGCCGAGCCGTGCGGCCCGCGCCTGCGATCCCGTCTCCGACGGATGCAGGCCCGCGGCCTGGTCGCGGCGCACCGCGTCGAGTTCGGCCCGCCAGGTGGTGCCCGACTCGCCGAGCCGCCGTTGCAGGGTCCGCGGGCTGACCGCCAGCCGCCGGGCCGCCTCGGCCAGCGACGGCCTGCCGTCGGGGAGTTGGCCAGCGATCACCTCGCGCAGCCCGGGCACGGGCGGCGTCCCGGCCTGGTGCGGCGCGGACAGGGCGGCGGCCGTCCGCCGGATGATGGCGGCGAGCGCGGGGTCGGCGGTCACCAGCGGCCGTTCCAGGTCGCCGCGGTGCAGGGTCAGCGCGTCCTGCGCGGCGCCGAACTCGATCTGCGCCGACCCGAACGCGGCGCGGTACAGGGCGGCCCGGCTCGGCGCGCGGTGCGCGAACGACACCCGCACGGGGGAGAAGTCGGTCCCGGTGGCGTGCCGCAACTGCGCGTTCACCACGGCGAGCGCGAACTCGGCGACCACCCCGCGCAGTTCCTCGTCACCGTGCCGCACGGCATAGCTGACGGTGACCTCGTCGCCGCACTCCTCGCTGGTCAGCAGGGAGTTGCTGCTGACCAGGTGCACGTTGGCCGAGGCGTGCGCCAGACCCTCGCCCAGGGTGGCCGCGGTGCTCAGCAGGTAGTCGAACAGGTCGAGCATGCCCGGCCGGTAGCCGGTGGCGGCGTGCAACCCGGCGTCCCGCCGCCCGCTGTGGGCCACCACCGCGCCCCACAGCCGGTAGGTGTGCGCCGACGGGGTGCGGGCGGTCTCCGGCGCGGTCAGCGCGCGCGGCAGGCCCGCCGCGCGCACGAGGCGCTCCGCTTCGTGCCGCCCACGGGACGACGCGGTGGCGATGAACCGCGGCACCACGACGCTCTCGGTGTACACCGGGACGGGTGCGGGACGCGCGGTCCCCGCGTCCGGCCGGTCGTTGCGGGCATCGGCGGTCGGCTGGGCGGGCGGCATCCCCGGACACCTCCGGCGGTCGGGCGGCACGGCGCCGCGGAGCCGGCCGGGTGCCGTGGGGTGGTCCTGCAGCCTACGCCGTGACATGGCGCGTTCCGTCCCGTGGGTGGCACGTTCCGACCTGGAATCGTCTTCCGGTCCGGTGGATGATCAGGTCACGGCGCGCGGCCGCGTGCCGCTGCCGCCCGCACGGGGGTCACGGGGGAGTGGCGGGACGGGCGGGGGAGAGCCGGTGCGGGCCGCAGCCGTCCGCACCGGCTCCCGGCAGCGCGCCGCAGGCGCGTCAGTCCTGCGGGTCGAGCCAGTGGGCGCGGCCGATGCTGATGATCCGCATCCTCAACCGGGCGGCGTGCGCGACGCGTTCGAGTGCCGCGGCGTCGTCGGCGGGTACGTCGAGGAAGGCCGCGGCGGTCATCACCATGTGGTCGACGTAGAGCTCGGCCAGCACCCGCAGGTCGCCGGGCGACCAGCCGGCCGACGCCGGCTGCACGGCCAGGCCGGCGGCCACCTCGTCGGCGAATCCCTGGAGTTCGGCCGCGATCGCCTCGCGCACCGCCTGCACCCCGCCGTACCGCTCGCGGGCGATGAACCGGATGTGCGGCCGGTGGCGGGCGACGTACTCCGCCGTGATGGCGACCGTGCGGTCGATGATGTCCGCGGAGTCGGTGGTCTCGGCCATCACCGCCCGGATCACCGCGTGCAGGCTGCCCAGCGACTCGCCGACCAGGGCGACCCCCAGGTCCGCCATGTCCGGGAAGTGGCGGTAGAACGCGGCCGGCGAGACGCCGACCTCCCGGGTCAGCTCGCGCAGTCCCAGGCTGCTGAGGTTCTGGTGTTCGAGCAGCCGCAACCCGGCGTCCAGCAGGGCTTGGCGGGTCTGCTGCTTCTGGGCCTGGCGGACCCCGGAAGTGTGACTCATGTCATTCAGTAAACAACCGTTCGCCGACTTTCGCCACCGTACACTGAAGAAGTCAGTGAACAACTGTCATCCGAAACCTCAACTCCTCGGAGGTGCAGACGATATGAGCCTCGTCGTCCTCCTGGTCGGCATGGGTGTCCTGATGGGCGCCGCGGCCCACACCTCGCTCACCGTCTTCACGGTCGCGGCCTGTGCCATCGGCCTCTGGCTGGTCGGCTTCGCGGTCCGCGAGCGCGCCGGGCGCCACCGCGGCTGACCCGCGCGGCCGCGCCACCCCGTACGTCCCCTCACCGTCCGCGCACCATGACCGTTCCCGGAAGGAACACCGTGAATTCCGCCGTCACCCCGGTCGCGACCGGAACACCGGCCGCGCGCTCCGCCACCCGCGACGCCGACGGCATGGCCGTCGCCTCGTTCCTGCTCGGCGTGCCGGGCCTGCTCGTCCTCAACCTGGTGCTCGGCCCTGCCGCCGTCGTGCTGGCCGCCGTCGCCCTGGCCCGCGGCACGACCCGCCGCGGGCGCGCCCTGCTGGGCCTGGCCCTCGGCGTGGCCGACCTGGCCGTGATGGTGGCGCTCACGATCGCCAACCACGGCGTGATCTGGTCCTTCAACTGAGCCGGCCCGGGCGCTCGCCCGGGCCGGTCCCGCTCCTTCGCGGCTCGCCGCCGCTCAGCTCAGGTCGATCCCCGGGTACAGCGGGAAGCCCGCCAGCAGGTCCGCCGCACGGCGGGCGACCTGGTCGGCCACCGCGGCGTCCAGCAGGTGATGGGCCTTCGACAGGCCGCCCTTGGG
>WRCZ01000396.1 GCA_009783685.1 Actinomycetes bacterium | reverse complement strand
CTGCTCGTGCTGTCCGCCGCGGACGACCCCAGCGGCACCGTCAGCCCGCCCGAACTGCTGCACGAGACCTGCGAGGCCGCGGCCGAGGCCGGGCTGATGATCGTCTCGGACGAGACGTACTCCGACACCCTGCACCACCACGACACCGTGCTGCTCAGCCCCGCCGAGATGCTGCCGGACCACACCGCTGTGCTCACCGACCTCGGCGCGACGCTCGTGCCGATCACCGTGCCCGCCGCCCTGGCCCGCTTCCCCGCGACCGCGCACGGCGCGGCCTGGCGCGAGCGCGCGGCCGCGGCGCTGGCCGCCATGCGCGCGGTCCTGCCGGGGCCGGTCGCCGCGGCGACCTCGTACGTGCTGACCGAACCCCCCGAGGTCACCGACCACACGGCCGCCGCGAACCGGCTGCACGCCCGCGTCGGCGCGGCCGCGTACCGCGCCGTCACCGACGGCGGCGCGCTGTGCCGCCCGCCCAAGGCCGGGTTCCAGCTGTACCCGGACCTTGGCGTCCCGGGCCTGTACGCCCGGCAGGCCGAGGAGCGGCTGACGGCGGCGCTCGGCCGGCCGGTGCTCGGCGGCCACCGGTTCGGCGACGACCCCACAGAACCCCGGGTCAGGATCGACACCGGCGTGCTGCTGGGCGCGACCGAGACCGAACGGCGTACCGCGCTGACCGCCGCCGACCCGGTGGCCGTCCCGCATGTCGCCGCCGGACTCGCCGCGCTGACCTCGGCGTTCGCTGAAGTGTGCGGACCGGGGGCGGCGACCGGACCGGCCGGCTCGGGATCGCGGGGCCACGGGGCCTGACTTACGTTCGGAGGCAGCAGGGCACCGGAATCCGGCGCTCCGGATCGTGCCGGGTGCTCGGCCGGACGACGCCGGGCGAGCGTGGCAAGGGAGCCGTGATGACCGACCAGAGCGATCGCACCGTGGCCGCGCCCCGCCCGCAGGGCGAGCACCGCATCTGGCCGCGGTCCTTCGCCGACCGGCTCACCGACCCGCTGCCGATGCCGGGGCTGCGCGACCTGGTGCGCCTGGCCCGCGAGTGCGCGGTGCGGCCGCCCGCCTCCTCGATGAAGGACGTCGCGAAACTGCCCGTCGAGCCGGGTCCGCTGCCGCAGGCCGCCCCCGGCGGGGCGGCCGTGACCTGGGCCGGACACGCCAGCTGGGTACTGCGGATCGGCGGGCTGACCGTGCTGACCGACCCGGTGTGGTCCCGGCGCATCCCCGGCACGCCGGCCCGCATCACGCCGGTCGGCGTCCCCTGGTCGCTGCTGCCGCCGATCGACGCCGTCGTCGTCAGCCACAACCACTACGACCACCTGGACGCGCCCACCGTCAAGCGGCTGCCGCGGGAGACGCCGTGCTTCGTGCCGGCCGGGCTCGCCGCCTGGTTCCGCCGCCGCGGCTTCAGCCGGGTCACCGAGCTGGACTGGTGGGAGGCCGCCGAACTCGACGGCGTGCGCTTCGACTTCGTGCCCGCGCACCACTGGAGCCGGCGCACCCTCACCGACACCTGCCGGTCGCTGTGGGGCGGCTGGGTGCTGTCGGACGACGCCGGGCACCGGATCTACTTCGCCGGCGACACCGGGTACGGCCGCTTCTTCAAGGACATCGCCCGCGCCCACCCGGGCATCGACCTGGCGCTGCTGCCGATCGGCGCCTACGCGCCGCGCTGGATGCTCGGGCCGGTGCACACCGATCCCGAGGAGGCGGTCAGGGCGTTCCAGGACCTGGGCGCCGCCGCGATGGCGCCCATGCACTGGGCGACGTTCCTGCTGTCGGGCGAGCCGCCGCTGGAACCGCTGACCCGGCTGCGGTCCGCCTGGGACGCGGCGGGGCTGCCGCGTTCGGCACTGTGGGACCTGCCCGTCGGAGGCTCGCGCGTCCTCCCCGGATCGGCCTGAGCCCTGACCGATCGAACCCGCGGACCCTGAGCACCCTGACCATCCTGGGCACCGGGCCGGCGGAGCCCCTGGGCACCGGGCCGGCGGAGCCCCTGGGTACCGGGCCGGCGGCGCGTCCGGCCGCGCCCCCGCGGTGCCGTCACGGGCGGCCCGGCCCCGACACCTCCTGCGGCGGACGCCGCAGCCGCCGCACCACCCCCGGCCCCGCCGCGATCGCGAACGTCAGCCCCACGGCCAGCGCCACGCCCTGCCACGGCTCGGGGAACAGCGACCCGCCGAGGATCCCGATCAGCTGGTAGGACGCCGCCCACGCCAGGCACGCCACGATGTCGCCCCGCACGAAGCGCCGCAGCGGCATCTCGGCGAGCAGGCAGGCCACCATCACGGGCAGCCGGCCCGCCGGGATCAGCCGGGACAGCACCAGCACCGCCGCGCCGTGCTCCTCCAGTTGCCGTTGCGAACGGTCCAGCGTGCCGTCGTCCACCCGCTCCTGGAGCCGGTGCAGCACCCGCGAGCCGCCGCGCGAGCGCACCCCGCGCAGCCCCAGCCAGTAGAGCGCCACGTCGCCGAGGAACGCCGCCAGCGCCGCCACACCGAACACCACGGCCAGCGCCACCGGTTCGGTCTGGTGGAACGCCACCACCGCGGCGCTGGACACCAGGGCGCCGGTCGGCACCACCGGCACCAGCGAGCCGAGCACCACCAGCAGGAAGAGTGTCGGATAGCCGATCGCCTGCTGTGTGCCCTCCGACGGCGGCGGGTTCGCGGCGGCCGACGCGAGGAAGCCGATCACCCGGCGCTCTCCCGTCCCGCACCCTCGACCAGCACGCTCTGCCCGTGCTCCAGCCGGTGCACCGCGACCTCCGGCGCCAGCCGCGCCGCGAACCGGACGAACTCCTCGCCCGGCGTGTGGAACTCGTGCGGGCGCACCGCGTCCATCCCGATCGGCCAGTACGTGCCGTAGTGCACCGGCACCGCCGCGCGCGGCGCCAGCCGGGCCAGCGCCTGCGCGGCGCGCCCGGCGTCGAGGTGGCCGTGCCCGAGGAACGGGCCCCAGCCGCCGACCGGCAGCAGCGCGATGTCGCACGGCCCGACCTCGTCGGCCATCGCGTCGAACAGGCCGGTGTCCCCGGCGAAGTAGGTGCGGGCCTCGCCCGCCACCACGTACCCCAGGGCGTCGACGCGCTGCCGGCCGTACGGCAGCCGCCGGCCGTCGTGGGCGGCGGGCACCGCCCGGACCGTCACGTCGCCGAACGACCGCTCCTCCCCGGCCGCGAGTTCGACCAGCCGCAGCCGCCGGGCCAGCCGCCGCAGCGCGGGGACCGCGGCCTGCGTGCCCCGCGGCAGCAGCACGGTCGTGGCGTCCGCCAGCCGCGCCAGCGACCCCAGGTGCAGGTGATCCGCGTGCAGGTGGGAGACGAGGACGACGTCGGCGCGGGCGGCGGACGGCGGCGGCAGCGCGCCGCGGCGGCGCCGCAAGTGGGCCAGCCGCCGGGCGAACAGCGGGTCGGTGAGCACCCGCACCCCGGAGTCGCGCACGGTCACCGTGGCGTGCCCCCACCACGTGATCTCCACCGCCACCGCGCACGCCCCTTCTCCGGCCTTCTCCGGCCGGGCCGCCCGGACCCGCTCCGAGCCGGCCCGCGTCCGGCCCGAGCCGTCCCGTCCCTGCTGTCCCGTCGATGGCGTCCGGGAACACGTCGGCGCAGGTCCCGCGCCGGACCGGTCCCGGTCCACCACGTCGAGCGTATGCCCTCCGCCGGTCAGGCCACCCCTCACCCGTATGGCAGGGTGGAGAGGTGTCCGAGCCGGGAGTGAGCCGCAGACGGGCCGCGGGCAGAAGTGCGCTGCGGGCCGTCGGCCGGGTGCTGGCCGTGTGGATGGTCGCCTCCGCCACCCTGGCCCTCCTGGCGTGGGTGCTGCCGGACTTCAGGATCGAGTCGCCGCACGGCGACAGCCCCACCCAGATCGCCGTCACCGCGGCGATCGGCGCCGGGGCGTTCGGCGTGCTCAGCGCGCTCGTCTGGCCGCTGCTGGTCCGGGCGCTGCTGCTGGTGCCCGCCCTCGTGCTGGGCGCGCTGGTGTTCTTCCTCAACGGCTCGCTGCTGCTGGTCGCGCTGCGGTTCACGCCCGACGGGCGCGGCGAGGTGACTCCCGCGACCGCCGTCGTCATCGCCGCGGTGATGTCCGCGGCGTCCTCGGCGACCAGCACCGCCCTGGCCGTCCGCGACGACGCCGCGTACGGCCGCCGGCTGGCCCGGCTCGCCGGCCGCCGCCGGCAGCGGGCCGGCGACCCGCCGCTGCCCGCCGGCCCCGGCACGGTCTTCCTCCAGCTCGACGGCGTCGGGCACGACGTGCTGCGCGACGCGCTCACCTGCTCCCCGCCCGCGATGCCGACCGTCGCGGGCTGGCTCGGCAGCACCCACCGGCTCGTCCCCTGGCGCACCGACTGGAGCAGCCAGACCGGCGCCAGCCAGATCGCGATCCTGCACGGCAGCAACCACGACGTGCCCGCCTTCCGCTGGTACGAGAAGGACACCGGGCAGGTGATGGTCTGCAACCGCCCGTCCAGCGCCGCCGAACTGGAACGCCGGGCGGTCGCGCGGACCGGGTCGGCCGGGCTGCTGGCGCGCGACGGCGCCTCCCGCGGCAACCTGTTCAGCGGCGGCGCCGAGCAGTCGGCGCTGGTCATGTCGGTCGCGGTCCGCGCGGGCACCTTCAGCCGCCCCCGGTCCGGCTACTTCGCCTACTTCTCCGACCCCGCCAACGCGGTGCGCACCGCCTGGTCGTTCTGCGCCGAAGTGGTCCGGGAGATCATGGAGTCCACGGCGGCCCGGGTGCGCCGGGACCGGCCGCGGATCAAGCGCGGCGGGCTCTACCCGATGCTGCGGGCGTTCGCCACCGTCGTCGAGCGGGACGTGGCCGTCGCGGCCGTCGTCGGCGACATGCTCGCCGGGCGCAGCGCCGTCTACGCCGACCTCGTCGCCTACGACGAGGTGGCGCACCACTCCGGGCCGCGCAGTCGCGACGCGCGCAAGGTGCTGGCCCGGCTGGACCGTTCGGTGCGGCTGATCGCCGACGCCGCCCGCTACGCGCCGCGCCCCTACCGCATCGTGCTGCTGTCCGACCACGGGCAGAGCGGCGGCGAGACCTTCGAGGGCGCGTACGGCGACTCGCTGCGCGAGGTGGTGCGGACCGGCTGCGGGCTCGCCGACGGCGGCCGGCGCGGCGCCCGGCGCAGGAGCGGCGCCGAGGCGCGGGCCGCGGCGCGCAGCGCCCTGCGCAGGCCCGAGCGGGGCCGGCGCGCCGAGGAGGCGGAGTGCGAGGGCCCGCCGTCCGAGCCGATCGTGCTCGCCTCCGGCAACCTCGGCCTGGTGGCGTTCCCCGACATCCCCGGCCGGGCCACCCTGGAGGAGCTGGAGCGGCGGTGCCCGGATCTGATGCCGGTGCTCACCGGCCACCCCGGGATCGGCTTCGTGCTGGTGCGCAGCGCCGAGCGCGGGCCGCTGGTGCTCGGGCCCGACGGAGGCGAGCACGAACTGGCCACCGGCCGGATCAAGGGCCGGGACCCGCTGGCCCCGTTCGGCCCGGGCGCCGCGGCCGCCGTGCTGCGCACCGACACCTTCCCGCACACCGCCGACCTGATGGTCAACTCCGCGTGCGACCCGGAGACCGGCGCCGTGCACGCCTTCGAGGAACAGGCCGGCTCGCACGGCGGCCTCGGCGGCCCCCAGTCCCACCCCTTTCTGCTCCACCCGGTCGAACTCCCGGTACCCGACGCCCCGTTGACGGGCGCGGAGTCCCTCCACACCCTCTTCGGCCGCTGGCTCACCCCCGTCGACCCGCGAGCCGCCCGCCGCCCCCTGCCGTCCCCCGACGAAGCGACGGCGCGCACCACCGGGGCGTCAGTGATCTGAGCCCGTCCGGGCCTGGGGAGTTGGGCAGCGAGCTCGGGCGGCGGGTGCCGCGGCACCGTGGGCTGCCGGTTCCTGGTGGGTGGTGGCGCGCGTTCATCGCTGGTGCGGCGGTGGTCTGGGCCCGGCCGGGTCCGGGGTGTCGCCGGGAGTGCTAAGGCGGTGGCGCCGCCGTTCGTAGCCGGATCGGGATGAGGTGGCGGGGTGCGTCGCTGGTGCGTCGGCGGTCTGAGCCCGGCCCAAGTCCGGGGGAGTCGCAGGGGAGTGCTCGGGTGCTGGTGCGGCCG
>WRCZ01000395.1 GCA_009783685.1 Actinomycetes bacterium | reverse complement strand
GGTCGGCGGCGTCCACCAGGGCCGCGGGGGCGTTGCGCCCGGTGATGACGACGTGCTGGGTGCCCGGCCGGTCGCGCAGCACCTCGACCACCTCGGCGGTGTCCACCCACCCCCAGTGCATCGGGTACGCGAACTCGTCCAGCACGTACAGCCGGTAGGTCTGCGCGGCCAGGTCCCGCCTGACCTGCGCCCACCCCTCGCGGGCGGCCTCCTCGTTGGACTCCGGGGACCGCTGGACCCACGACCAGCCCTCGCCCATCTTGTGCCAGGCGACCGTCCCGCCCTCTCCGGAGTCGCCGAGCACCCGCAGCGCCCGCTCCTCGCCGACCCGCCACTTCGCGGACTTGACGAACTGGAACACCCCGACCGGCCAGCCCTGGTTCCAGGCGCGCAGCGCGAGCCCGAAGGCGGCCGTCGACTTCCCCTTGCCGACGCCCGTGTGCACGATCGTCAGCGGCCGGTTGCGTCGCTGACGGGTCGTCAGCCCGTCCTCGGGCACGACGCTCGGCTTGCCCTGCGGCATCAGGCGGCCCTCCGTACGTCCTTGACCAGGGCGGTCACCGTGTCCGCCCGCAGCTCCTCCAGCGTCACCGCGACCGCCCCCAGCTCTTGTGCCAGGGAACCGGCCAGGCCCAGCCGCACCGGGCCCGACTCGCAGTCCACGACCACCGAGGCGACCTGCGAGGCGGCCAGCAGCCGGGCCGCGCGGGCCGCGGTCGCCACCGGCTCCACGCCGCCGGTCGCCCGCCCGTCGGTGACCAGCACCAGCAGCGGCCGCCGCGACGGGTCGCGCAGCCGCTCCACCCGCAGCACCTCGTGCGCCCGGAGCAGGCCCGCGGCCAGCGGCGTGCGGCCGCCGGTCGGCAGGACCGCCAGCCGCGCCGCGCCGGCGTCCACCGACGACGTGGGCGGCAGCGCCAGGTCGGCGCCGGACCCGCGGAAGGTCACCAGCCCGACCTTGTCGCGCCGCTGGTAGGCGTCCAGCAGCAGCGACAGCACCGCGCCCTTGACCGCGCTCATCCGCTGCCGCGCCGCCATCGACCCCGAGGCGTCCACCACGAACAGCACGAGATTGCCCTCCCGGCCCTCGCGCACCGCCTGCCGCAGGTCGTCCCTGCGGACGACCAGCCCGGGCCCGGTCCTGCCGCGCTCGCGCTGGTACGGCGCCGCGGCCTGCACGGTGGCGGCCAGGTGCAGCCGGGTCAGCGGCCCCACCGGACGCCGCGCGCCCGTGGTGCGCCCGTGCGCGGTACGGGCCCGCGAGCGCCGGCCCGCGGCGCCCTCGCCCAGGCCCGGCACGGCCAGCGGGCGGGTGCGGTACGGGTCCGCGGGGGCGGCCGGCGGCTGCTCCGCCGGGCCGCCGCCCGGACCGCCCGCGCCCTCCTGGGGACCGCCGTGCTCCCCGCTGCCGGACGCGGCGTCCGGCCCGCCGTCCTGCCCGTCGCCGGGCGCGTCCTGCGGCGGGCGGCCGCCGCCCGGTCCGTCCGGGCCGGGACCGTCGGGGTCGGGGCCCTCCGGCTCCGGGTCGTCCGGGCCGCCGTCCCCGCCGCGCGCCTGCTCCAGCGTCTCGTCGAGCTTGTCCTCGTCCAGGCCCGGCGCGTCGAACGGGTTGCGGCGGCGCCGGTGGGGCAGCGCCAGCAGCGCCGCCTGCCGGACGTCCTCGGCGAGCACCACCGTGCGGTCCGCCCACGCCGCCAGCGCGGTCGCGGTCCTGGCCATCACGATGTCGGCGCGCATGCCGTCCACCTCGAACGCCGCGCACGTGGCGGCTATCTGCCGCAGCGCGCCGTCCCCGAGATCCACCCGGGGCAGCAACCGCCGTGCGGCGGCGATCCGCGTGCGCAGCGCCTGCTCGTCGGCGGCCCAGCGCGCCGCGAAGCCGGCCGGGTCCGCGTCGTACGCCAGGCGGCGGCGCACCACCTCGACCCGCTCGTCGGTCTCCCGGGACGCGGCGACCTCGACGGTCAGCCCGAACCGGTCGAGCAACTGCGGCCGCAGCTCGCCCTCTTCCGGGTTCATCGTGCCGACCAGCAGGAACCGGGCGGCGTGCCGCACCGACACGCCCTCGCGCTCGACGTAACTGGCGCCCATGGCCGCCGCGTCGAGCAGCAGGTCCACCAAGTGGTCGTGCAGCAGGTTGACTTCGTCGACGTAGAGCACGCCGCGGTGCGCGTCGGCGAGCAGGCCCGGCTCGAACGCCTTCACGCCCTCGGCCAGGGCCCGTTCGATGTCCAGCGCGCCGACCAGGCGGTCCTCGGACGCTCCCACGGGCAGCTCGACCATGTGCGCGGGGCGGGTGACGCCGTCGATCGAGGGGTCGTGCGGGCCGTCCGGGCACTTCAGGTCGGGGTCCGCCGGGTCGCAGCCGAACCGGCAGCCGGGCACCACGTCCACGTCGGGCAGCAGCGCCGACAGCGCGCGCACCGCGGTGGACTTCGCGGTCCCCTTCTCGCCGCGGACCAGCACGCCGCCCACAGCGGGGGACACCGCGTTGATCAGCAGCGCCAGTCGCAGGTCCGACTGGCCCACCAGGGCACTGAACGGGTACGGGGTACTCACACCGACTCCTCGTGGTCGCGGTTGTGGCGGCAGGCGAACGGACCGCACGCAGGGCCGGTCAGGGCGCGGGCGGTCATGCGTTCCCTTCCCGGTCGCCCTCCAGGTCACCCTCCAGGGCGAGATAGGTCTCCCTCAGGCGCGCCAGGGTGTCCGGGTCCGGCTCCGCCCACAGGCCACGGTCGGCGGCCTCCAGCAGGCGCTCGGTGATGCCGCGCAGCGCCCAGGGATTGGACCGCTTCATGAACTCGCGGTTCTCGGCGTCGAAGACGTACTCGGCGCTGAGCTTCTCGTACATCCAGTCGTCGACGACGCCGGCCGTCGCGTCGTAGCCGAACAGGTAGTCCACCGTCGCGGCCATCTCGAACGCGCCCTTGTAGCCGTGCCGCCGCATCGCCGCCATCCAGCGGGGGTTGACCACCCGGGCGCGGAAGACGCGGTGCGTCTCCTCGCCGAGCGTGCGGGTCCTGACCTGGTCGGTGAGCGCGCTGTCGCCGACGTACGCCTGCGGCGAGGTGCCGGTGAGGTGGCGGACCATCGCCACCATGCCGCCGTGGTACTGGAAGTAGTCGTCGGCGTCGACCAGGTCGTGCTCGCGGGTGTCCACGTTCTTCGCGGCCACCTGGATGCGGCGGAACGCCGCCTCCATGTCGCCGCGGGCCGCCCGGCCGTCCAGGCCGCGGCCGTAGGCGTAGCCGCCCCACACCGCGTAGACCTCGGCGAGGTCGGCGTCCGAGCGCCAGTTGCGGGCGTCGATCAGCGGCAGCAGCCCCGCGCCGTACGCGCCGGGCTTGGAGCCGAAGACCCGGGCGGTCGCGCGGCGCCGGTCGCCGTGCGCCGCGGTGTCCTCGTCGGCGTGCGCGCGCACGAAGTTGGCGTCGGCCGGCTCGTCGAGCTCGGCGACCGCCCGCACCGCGTCGTCCACCAGCGCCACCACGTGCGGGAAGGCGTCCCGGAAGAAGCCGGAGATGCGGACCGTGACGTCGATCCGCGGCCGGCCCAGCTCGGCGAGCGGCACCACCTCGAAGCCGGTGACGCGGCGCGAGGCGTCGTCCCACACCGGACGGCAGCCGAGCAGCGCGAGGATCTCCGCGATGTCGTCGCCCTGGGTGCGCATGCAGGAGGTGCCCCACACCGTCAGGCCCACCGACGCCGGGTAGGCGCCGGTGTCGGCCAGGTGCCGGGCCAGCAGCGAGTCGGCGAGCGCGGTGCCGACGTCCCAGGCCAGCCGGGACGGGATGGCCTTGGGGTCGACGGAGTAGAAGTTGCGGCCGGTCGGCAGGACGTTGACCAGGCCGCGGGTCGGCGACCCGGACGGCCCGGCCGGCACGTAGCCGCCGCGCAGCGCCCGCAGCACGTTCCCGATCTCGTCGGTGGTGCCCGCGAGCCGTGGCACCACCTCGGTCGCGGCGAACTCCAGCACCCGTGCGGCGTCCGGGACTTCGTGGCCGGCCAGCTCCTCGCGCAGCACCGCGCCGGCGGTGCCCGGCGTCCAGCCGGCCGACTCCATGGCCTCCACCAGCCGGCGGGCCAGCCCCTCCAGCAGGTCGATCGCGTCCGACGCGGTGCGGGCCGGGCCCGACGCCAGCGCGGTCAGCGCCGCGGGCACCTCGACGCGCGCGCCCGGCTCGGCCAGCAACTCCTTCTCCACCAGGCCGAACGACGCCGCGAGCGCGGCCCGCAGGCCCGGCAGGGCCGCGCCCACGCCGCCCCACACCTGCGCCGAACGCAGCACTGCCAGTACCAGGTTGACCCGCGGCTCGCCGACGGGGCCGGCGCCCAGGATGTGCAGGCCGTCCCGGATCTGGACGTCCTTGATCTCGCACAGCCAGCCGTCGACGTGCAGCACGAAGTCGTCGAAGTCGTCCTCGCCGGGCTGCTCGTCCACGTGCAGGTCGTGGTGGAGCTCCGCGGCCCGCACCAGCGTCCAGATCTGGCCGCGCACCGCCGGGGCCTTCGCCGGGTCGAGATCGCTGACCAGCGCGTACTCGTCGAGGAGTTGCTCCAGCTTGGCCAGGTCGCCGTAGGAGTCGGCGCGGGCCATCGGCGGCACCAGGTGGTCCACCACGGTGGCGTGGCCGCGGCGCTTGGCCTGGGTGCCCTCGCCCGGGTCGTTGACGATGAACGGGTAGACCAGCGGGAGTTCGCCGAGCACCGCGTCCGGGGCGCAGCCCCCGGACAGCCCGAGGCCCTTGCCCGGCAGCCACTCCAGGGTGCCGTGCTTGCCCAGGTGCACCACCGCGTCGGCGCCGAACGTGCGGTCGAGCCAGCGGTAGGCGGCCAGGTAGTGGTGGGACGGCGGCATGTCCGGGTCGTGGTAGATCGCGATCGGGTTCTCGCCGAAGCCGCGCGGCGGCTGGATGAGCACCACGACGTTGCCGAACTGCAGGGACGCCAGGACGATTTCGGGCTCGCCGCCCTGGTCGTCGACGTACAGGCTGCCCGGCGGCTCGCCCCAGTGCTCGACCATCGCGGCGCGCAGTTCCCCGTCCAGCGTGCCGAACCACTCCTGGTAGTCCTTCAGCGGCACCCGGGCAGGCGCGGCGGACAGTTGCTCCTCGGTCAGCCACTCCACGTCATGGCCGCCGGCCGCGATCAGCCGGTGGATCAGCTCGTCGCCCTCGTCCGGATGGTCGCCGGTGCGGTAGCCGGCCTCGCCGAGGGCGTGGAGCAGGCGCACCGCGGAGGCCGGCGTGTCCAGGCCGACGGCGTTGCCGATACGGGAGTGCTTGGTCGGATAGGCGGTGAAGACCAGGGCCAGGCGCTTGTCCGCGTTCGGCTTGTGGCGCAGCGCCGCGTGGCGCACCGCGATGCCGGCGACCCGGGCGGCCCGCTCCGGGTCGGCCACGTACACCGGCACGTCGCCCTCGCCGGTCTCCTTGAAGGAGAACGGCACGGTGATCAGCCGCCCGTCGAACTCCGGGATGGCGACCTGCATCGCCGCGTCCATCGGGGTCAGCGCCGCGTCGGAGTCCTGCCACGCGGCGCGCGACGACGTCAGGCACAGGCCCTGCAGCACGGGTACGTCCAGCGCGGCCAGCGCGCCCACGTCCCACGCCTCGTCGTCGCCGCCCGCGCTCGCCCCGGACGCCGTGGTGCCGCCCGCGGCCAGCACCGTCGCCACGATCGCGTCCGCGCGCCCCAGCAGCTCGTACAGGCCCTCGTCGGCGCCTCGCAGCGAACCGCAGTACACCGGAAGGGCGTTGGCGTCGCGCGCCTCGATGGCGTCGCACAGGGTGTCCACGAACGCGGTGTTCCCCGACAGTTCGTGCGCGCGGTAGAAGAGCACCGCCACCGTCGGGCGGCCGGGGAGCTGCGGGCGGTCGCCGTGCAGCCCGAACTCCGGCATGGCGCGCGGCGGTTCGAAGCCCTCGCCGCTCATCAGCACCGTGTCCGACAGGAAGCGGGCCAGCTGGGCGAGGTTGTCCGGGCCGCCCTCGACGAGGTAGCGCAGCGCCTCGGCGACGACGCCTGCGGGCACCGACGACAGCGCCATCAGCTCCGCGTCCGGCACGGACTCGCCGCCCAGCAGCACGGTGGGCACGCCCGAGGCGGC
>WRCZ01000394.1 GCA_009783685.1 Actinomycetes bacterium | reverse complement strand
TTGCCGACCTTGACGCCCGCGGCCTCCAGGGCCTCCTTCTTGGCCTGAGCAGTGCCGGAGGAGCCGGAGACGATGGCGCCGGCGTGGCCCATGGTCTTGCCCTCGGGCGCGGTGAAGCCCGCGACGTAGCCGACGACCGGCTTGGTCACGTTCTTCTCGATGAACGCCGCGGCCCGCTCCTCGGCGTCGCCGCCGATCTCACCGATCATCACGATCAGGTCGGTGTCGGGGTCCGCCTCGAACGCGGCGAGCGCGTCGATGTGCGTGGTGCCGATGATCGGGTCGCCACCGATGCCGACCGCGGTCGAGAAGCCGATGTCCCGCAGCTCGTACATCATCTGGTACGTCAGCGTGCCCGACTTGGAGACCAGGCCGATGCGGCCGGGCTTGGTGATGTCGCCCGGGATGATGCCGACGTTCGACTGGCCCGGGGTGATGATGCCGGGGCAGTTCGGGCCGATGATGCGGGTCTTGTTGCCCTTCTTGCCGGCGTGCGCCCAGAAGGCGGCCGAGTCGTGCACGGCGATGCCCTCGGTGATCACGACGGCGAGCGGGATCTCCGCGTCGATCGCCTCGACGACCGCGTCCTTGGTGAACTTCTCCGGCACGAAGATGACGGAGACGTTGGCGCCGGTCTTCTCGATGGCCTCCTTGACGGTGCCGAAGACGGGTACCTCGGTGCCGTCGAAGTCCACGGTCTGCCCCGCCTTGCGCGGGTTGACGCCGCCCACGACGGCGGTGCCGTCGCCCAGCATGAGCTTGGTGTGCTTCATGCCGGTGGCGCCGGTCATGCCCTGGACGATGACCTTGCTGTCCTTGTTGAGCCAGATAGCCATGGTGGTGTGAGTCCTCGTCCTTGTCTTACTTGGCGGCGGCCAGCTCGGCGGCCTTGTCGGCCGCGCCGTCCATGGTGTCGACGCGCTGGACCAGCGGGTGGTTGGCGTCGGTGAGGATCTTCCGGCCCAGCTCGGCGTTGTTGCCGTCGAGGCGGACGACCAGCGGCTTCTCGACCTTCTCGCCGCGGTCCTCCAGGAGTTTCAGCGCCTGGACGATGCCGTTGGCGACCTCGTCGCAGGCGGTGATGCCGCCGAAGACGTTGACGAAGACCGAGCGGACGTCCGGGTCGCCCAGGATGATCTCCAGGCCGTTGGCCATGACCTGGGCGGAGGCGCCGCCGCCGATGTCCAGGAAGTTGGCGGGCTTCACGCCGCCGTGGGCCTCGCCCGCGTACGCGACGACGTCCAGGGTGCTCATGACGAGACCCGCGCCGTTGCCGATGATGCCGACCTCGCCGTCCAGCTTGACGTAGTTGAGGCCCTTCTCCTTGGCAGCCGCCTCGAGCGGGTTGGCGGCGGCCTTGTCGTGGAGGGCTGCGAACTCGGGGTGGCGGAACTCGGCGTTGTCGTCGAGCGACACCTTGCCGTCCAGCGCGAGGACGTCGCCGGAGGCGACCTTCGCCAGCGGGTTGACCTCGACGAGGAGGGCGTCCGACTTGATGAAGGTGTCCCAGAGCGTCACCAGGACGTGGGCGACCTTGTCCGCGACCTCGGCCGGGAACTTCGCGGCCGCGACGATCTCGCGGGCCTTGGCCTCGTCCACGCCGTCGATGGCGTCGATCGCGATCTTGGCGACGGCCTCCGGGCGGGTGGCCGCCACCTCCTCGATCTCCATGCCGCCCTCGACGGAGGCGATGGAGAGGAAGGTGCGGTTGGCACGGTCCAGCAGGAAGGAGACGTAGTACTCCTCGACGATCTCCGGAGCGGTCTCGGCGATCATCACCTTGTGGACCGTGTGGCCCTTGATGTCCATGCCGAGGATGTCCGTCGCGCGGGCGACGGCCTCGTCCGGGGTCGCGGCCAGCTTCACGCCGCCGGCCTTGCCGCGGCCGCCGACCTTCACCTGGGCCTTCACGACCGACTTGCCGCCGAGACGCTCGGTGATCTCGCGCGCCGCCTCAGGCGTGTCGATGACTTCACCGGCCAGCACCGGTACCCCGTGCTTGGCGAAGAGGTCCCTCGCCTGGTACTCGAACAGGTCCACGCGCGTCCGTCTCCCTTTTCCCTGGTGTTCCCTGGGTTTTTCCTGGATGTCAGGGCTTCGCAGGCTGCTGCCGCCGGGTGTGCAGCGCTGCCTGGTCCGCCTGGGCGTGCCGCTACGGGCAGGGCGACTGCACTGTCACAAGGGAAGCGCACACGGTGACCGAGTACGCGGCATGTCCGTCTTGCAGGTTATCGCCGCGGGCCGTGGCGGCCTAAATCGCGGCTGGCATGTGAGCGGTGAGAACGGTCACAGCCTGCGGACCTTCACAGCGTCTTTCCGGCCTCCGCGCCCGCCCGCTCACCCCTCCGGCACCGGCAGCGGGCGCTTCTCTATCGCGGCCGCCATGACGTCGGGGAACAGGTCGGGCGTGCAGGCGAAGGCGGGGGCGCCGAGCGCGGACAGCGCGGCGGCGTGCTCGCGGTCGTAGGCGGGCGCGCCCTCGTCGCTGAGCGCGAGCAGCGCCACGAACTGCACCCCGGCCGCCTTCATCGCGGCCACCCTTTTGAGCATGCCGTCGCGGATGCCGCCCTCGTACAGGTCGCTGATGAGCACGACGACGGTCTCGGCGGGGCGGGTGATCAGCGACTGGCAGTAGGCCAGGGCCCGGTTGATGTCGGTGCCGCCGCCCAGCTGGGTGCCGAACAGGACGTCGACCGGGTCGTCGAGCTGGTCGGTCAGGTCGACGACGGCCGTGTCGAAGACCACCAGCTTGGTGGCGATGGAGCGCATCGACGCGAGGACCGCGCCGAAGACGGAGGCGTAGACGACGGACGCGGCCATCGACCCGGACTGGTCGATGCACAGCACGACGTCCTTCTTCACCGACTGGTCGGCCCGGCCGTAGCCGATCAGGCGCTCCGGGACGATCGTGCCGTGCTCCGGCAGGTAGTGGCGGAGGTTGGCGCGGATGGTGCGGTCCCAGTCGATGTCCCGGTGGCGGGGGCGGCTGACCCGGGCGGAACGGTCGAGCGCTCCGGTGAGGGTGGCCCGGGTGCGCGTCGCCAGCCGCTTCTCCAGGTCCTCCACCACCTTGCGCACCACGGCCCTTGCGGTCTCCCGGGTCGTCTCGGGCATCGCCTTGTTCAGGGACAGCAGGGTGCCGACGAGATGGACGTCCGCCTCGACCGCCTCCAGCATCTCCGGCTCCAGCAGCAGCGCGGACAGGCCGAGGCGGTCGATCGCGTCGCGCTGCATGACCTGGACGACGGAGCTGGGGAAGTACGTGCGGATGTCGCCGAGCCAGCGGGCGACCTGCGGGGCGGAGCCGCCGAGGCCCGCGGACCGGTCGGCGCCGCGGCCGGGGGACGCGCCGCCGCCGGGGCCGCCGCTGTAGAGGGCGGCCAGCGTGCGGTCCATCGCCGCGTCCCGCCCGGCCAGTTCGTGGCCCGTGCCGTCCGCGCCGCCGCCGAGCACCAGCCGCCAGCGCCGCAGGCGTTCGGCCGCGGCCTCCTGCGTGTCAGTCATCTCCCTGTTCCCCCAGGTCCGTTGTGGTGAGCGTGCCGAGCAGCAGGCGCACGGTGTGCGCGGCGGTGTCGGCGCGGTGCGGGTCCAGCGCGGTGCCGAACCCGGGCAGTCCCGCGTCGGCCGGGCCGGTGGCGCGGCGGGTCGTGGCCGGTCCGCGGCGGACCAACTCGCCGACGCTGCGCCGTACGCCGGGTTCGAAGTCGGCGAAGGTGCGGCGCAGCAGCGGCAGGACGTCGGTGAACGCCTCGGCGGACACCCCGGCCAGCCAGCCGTCGATCAGCGCGAGCAGCCGCTCGTCGTGCACGAGCAGGATGCCGCCGCCGGCCAGGAACCCCTCGATCCAGGCGGCCGCCTCGGCGGGGCCGGTGCCGGGCGAGAGCGCGAGGCCCATCAGCCGCGCGGCCTCGCCGGCGTCCAGCCGGCCGTCGTCCATCAGCAGGCGGGCGGCGGCGCCGCGGAGCAAGCCGGGTATCGCGCCGTCCCGCTCGGCCAGCGACCGCAGCACCGCGGCCCAGCGGTCGCGCAACTCCTGGGCGGGGTCGCCCGGGCCGGGAAGCGGTGCGGAGGCCGCTCCCGGTGCCGGGGCCCGGCCGTCCGTCCGGCCCTCGGCGCCCGACGTCTGCGCCGGGCCCGGCAGCAGGCCGACGGCGCGGTGCACCTCGTCCATGTGGGTGCGCAGGGCGCGCGCCGCGTCGGCGTCGACCCCGGTGCAAGCGGCGGGGAAGCCGACGCAGATCCGCTGGGCCAGGCCGTGCGCGACCGCGCCGAGCGCCGTGGAGTCGGTGCCGCGGACGTCGCCGTAGCGGACCGCCCGCACCAGCGCGGGCAGGGCCGCGGCCAGGTGGGCCACGTCCGCGTCGAGCGCGGCCCGGTCGGCGAGCACCTGCATCACGGTGGGCAGCGCGCCGGACAGGCCGGCCGGCAGGCACTGCTCGGCGACCGCCGTGACCTCGGCGAGCGTGGTGGCGTGCACCGCCAGGTCCTCGGCGCGGGCGGTCGCCGCGGACTCCACGGTCGTGCCCCAGATCCCGGCCTCGGCGACCCGGATCGCCGCCTCCGGTTCCCACCGCAACCGCCAGGTCTCGCGGAAGGTGCCCTTGCCGCCGCGGCTCGCCACGGGCTCGCCCCAGCCGATCCGCAGCAGGCGCAGCCGGTGCAGCAGCCGGCTGCGGCCCGCGTCCAGGTCCTTGCGCAGGTCCAGTTCCAGCTCCCGCTCCAGCGCCTCCGGCTTGAGGCGCCACGCACGCTGCTCGCGCGCCAGGTCGCGGGCCAGGGGGACGGCCGGCGCGTCCGGCGGCACCTCGCCGAGGACGTCGCCGACGACCAGCCGGTCCTGGATCAGCGCCAGCGGGACGTCCGAGCCGTCGCACATCACCGACCGGACCGCGTCGGTGGTCTCGCCGAGGCCCGCGAGCGGGCGGCCGCGCATCGCCGCGAGGGTGTCGGCGAGCCGCACCGCCTCGATGACGTGCGCCGAGGACACCGGGTAGTCCTCCTCCCGCAGCAGTCCGGCGACCTTCGTCATCCACCGGGTCACCGGCCGGTCGGGCGCGGTGAACAGGTGCCGGTACCAGCCGGGCGAGTCGATCCCGGCGCCGTAGCCGCTGGCCCTGGCCAGCCTGCGGTGCGTCCACGGCACCCAGGTGGTCTCGACCTTGACCTTGGGCAGGCCCTTGAGCAGCGCCCGGTCGGCGGTGGCGGTGGCCTTCGCGGCCAGCGCCGGGACGTGCCAGGCGCCGCACACCACGGCGGTGCGGGCGTGGGCGCGGCGGGCCTCGCGGACCCGCAGCCGCATGTGCGCCTCGCGCAGCGGGTCCTGGGTGTGGCCGCCGTCCCCGTAGGTCTGCCGGAGCGCGCCCATCGCCTCGGCCAGCGCCGCGAACGCGGCGAGGGCGCCCGCGCCCTGCTCCTCGTCCGTGACGCCGCCGGGCGCCGACTCGGTGCGGCTGCCGCGGTGTTCGACGGCGTCCTCCCACCACCGCTCGGGGTCGTCGTACCCGGCGGTGCGGGCGAGGACGGCGAGCGGGTCGATCCGCACGGCCTCGACCGGGTCACCGACGTCGGGGTCGCCCGCGTCCAGGTCGCCCGCGTCCGGGTCACCGAGGGCGGGGTCACCGAGGGCGGGGTCACCGGCGTCGGGCTCTCCGGGGCATCGCCCCTGCGGGGCGGGAATCCGGGGTGCCCCCGGGCCTGCGTTGCCGGGTGCGGAGCCGTCGGGGCGGCCGGCCGCGGCGGGCGGCTGCGCGGCGGGATCGGTACCGTCGGCAGGAGTGCCAGTGCCGAACGGCCCGCCGGCAGTGCCCGGTTGAGCGGGGCCGCCCGGTTGCGCCGGGGCCGTCGGCTGGGGCGGGTCGGTCGGCACGCCCTGGCCGAGGGCCTGCTCGGCGTCCTCCTCCGCGGCCTCCGCCTCGCGCAGGGCCAGGGAGTGGGCGGCCGGCAGGTCGATGAAGCGGACCTCGGCGCCGGCCTTGGCCGCCCACTGCAGCGCCACCCACTCCGGGGAGAACTCGGCGAAGGGCCAGAAGCCCGCGCGTGCAGGGTCGTCCACGACATGGGCCAGCAGCGCCACCGGGGGCCGCATCGCCGGGTCGGCGGCGAGCGCGGCCAGCACGTCGGCCTCCGGCGGGCCCTCG
>WRCZ01000393.1 GCA_009783685.1 Actinomycetes bacterium | reverse complement strand
CCGTGCGGGCTCGTTCTTGCCCGCCCGTCCCGTCACGTCACGCGGCCGCCGGGTACCGCACGGCGCCCGCCACGGTCACCGTGCCCGTCCGCGGGCCGTGCGGGCCCGTTCCTGTCCGCCCGTCCCGTCACTTCACGTCGTGCGGCAGCCGCAGCGTCAGCGCGGTGGTCAGCGCGACCGCACCGAGCTGGGCGAGCAGCGCCCACACCAGGGCGTCGCGGACGCCCACCGACGAGGACAGGGTCAGGAAGAGCGTGCCGAGCGTCGCCACGCCGAGCGCCAGGCTCGACTGCTGGGTGGTGGCCATCGCGCCGCCGCCCACCCCGGCCTGCGCCGGGGGCACCTCGCTGAGCACGATCCGGAAGATCACCGGCAGCACGAAGCCCTGGCCGAAGCCGGCGAGCGCCATGCCCGGCGCCAGCGCCCAGATGCCCAGGTGCGGCCAGCCCCAGAGGAACGTCCCGGCCAGCACCAGCAGGCCCACGCCCTGGATCGCCGAACCGCCGGTCACCGTCCGGCGGCCGAACCGCGCGACCGCCCGCGGGCCCAGCAGCGACGCGGCGAAGAACGCCGCGCACAGCGGGACCAGGGCGGCGCCGGCGGCCAGCGCACCGAAGTGCAGGCCGTCCTGCATGGCCACCGCGAGCACGAACATGAAGCCGCCGAACCCCAGGCAGAACGGGACGATCAGGACGAGGCCGCTGCGGACGCTGTGCAGGCGGAGCAGCGACGGCGGCAGCAGCGGGTTGCCGCCGGTGCGCTCGCCGCGCATCTCCACCGCGACGAACGCCGCGGCCAGCAGCGGCGAGACCGCCAGCAGCAGCCACGACCACAGCGGCCAGCCGGCCGCGCGGCCCTCGGTGAGCGGGAGCAGCAGGGTGATCAGCGTGGCGCCGAGCAGCAGGGTGCCGGGCCGGTCGACGCGGGCCGGGTGCGGCGAGCGCGTCTCGGGCACCGCCTTGAGGGCGAGCACCAGCGCGACGGCGGCGACCGGCACGTTCACCAGGAAGATCGCGCGCCAGCCGCTGCCGGCGATGTCCGCCGAGACCAGCAGGCCGCCGAGCACCTGGCCGACGACGCTGGCCACGCCCGCGGTCGCGCCGTAGTAGCTGAGCGCCTTGCCGCGGCGGCTGCCGGAGGTGGCCGCCTGGATGGTGGCCAGCGCCTGCGGCAGCAGCAGCGCGGACGCGGCGCCCTGGGCGACGCGCGCGCCCACCAGGGTCCAGGCGTTGGGGGCGATGCCGCAGGCCAGCGAGGTCAGGGCGAAGGTCGCCAGGCCCCACAGGAAGAGGGTCCTGCGGCCGAACATGTCGCCGAGCCGGCCGCCGAGCACCAGCAGGACGGCGTACGCGACGCCGTAGCCGGCGACGACCATCTCCAGCACCGCGGGGCCGGCGTTCAGATCGCGGTCGATGGTGGGCAGGGCGACGTTGACGATGAAGAAGTCGACCATCGGCAGGGCGGCGCCCAGCAGGACGGTCAGCAGTCCGAGGGCGCCGAGCGCCGGGGCGGCGGGGGACGGGCTCGTCCGGGCGGGGGCGCCGATGCGGGTCACGCGGGGCAGCACCTGAGCCCGGGACGTCATGGTCTGTTCCATTCGGTCGTTCACATGGTCCACACTGGTCCCCATCCCAGGGGGGTACCAGAGAGCGTTTATCCAGGTATAGGGACCACCTGGCAACCGGCTGCCGGATGCCGCACCCTGGGAACATGAGCGGGAACACCAGTGTTTTGCCCCCCACGACGAACGCGCCGAGCCGCAGCCGTTCCGGCGCCGCCACGGACGCCCCCGCGGACGTGCCTGCCGCCGCGGCCGCCGAGAGCCGCCGCCGCGAGCTGGCGTCGTTCCTGCGCAGCCGCCGCGAGCGGATCTCGCCGGACCAGGTGGGCCTGCCGCCCGGGCGGCGCCGCCGCACCCCGGGGCTGCGCCGCGAGGAGGTCGCGCAGCTCGCCGCGGTCGGGGTGACCTGGTACACGTGGCTGGAGCAGGCCCGCGAGATCCAGGTGTCCGGGCAGGTCGCCGACGCGATCGCCCGCGCCCTGATGCTCGACACCATCGAGCGCCAGCACCTGTTCACCCTCGCCGGCACCCAGGATCCGCACCCGCACCTGGACTGCCCGGGCATGTCGCCGTCGGTGCGCGCCATGCTGGACCAGCTGGAGCCGCTGCCGGCCGCGGTGGTCAACAGCCGCTACGACATCGTCGCGTACAACCGCACCTACGGCCGGCTGGTCAGCGACCTCGACGTGCTGGAGCCGGCGGACCGGAACCTGATGTGGCTGGCCTTCACCGACCCGCAGTGGCGGGAGCGGATGGTCGACCGCGAGGAGAACATCCGGCTGATGGCGGCGAAGTTCCGCGCGTCGATGGCGCAGCACCTGGCGGAGCCGGCCTGGAAGGCGCTGCTCAAGCGGCTCCAGCAGGCCTCGCCGGACTTCTGCGAGATGTGGGAGCGGCACGAGGTGCTCCAGCCCGACAGCCACATCAAGCGCTACCTCAACCCCGAAGTGGGGCTGCTGGCCTTCGACTTCACCCACCTGTGGCTCGGTCCGCAGGCGGGCCCGCGGGTCGTCACCTACACCCCGGTCGACGACACCACGCGCGAGCGGCTGGCCCGCCTGCACGCCCTGGTGTCCGGCGACGCCTGCTGAACGCCACCGCCGGCAACGGCGCGGACGGCGTCAGTCGTCGACGACGAGCGCGGACGTGATGCGGTCCAGCGCGGCCAGGTCCTCGGCCGGGAGGCCGAGCAGCGCCGGGGGAGGGGTGCTCAGGATCGCGTCGGCCCGGGCGGCGGCGGCCGCGCCGTCCGCGGTGACCGTGACGATCTTGCCGCGCCGGTCCGAGGGATCGGGATTGCGCTCCACCAGGCCGCGCTTGACCAGGTCGTCCACGACCAGCGTGAGGTAGGGCCGGTCGGTGCCGAGCACCGAGGCCAGCTCGCTCATCCGGGACGGCCGCAGCGCGATCCGCCGCAGCGCCTTGGCCCGGAAGAAGCTCATGCCCAGCGCGTCCGCGGTCTCCTTGCGGCGCTCGTTCTGCTCCAGCACCAGCGCCCGCAGCCGGCGCCACACGCGCTCCGCCGGATCCCGTTCCCGCCGTGCGTCCGCCGGCCCGGCGTCCGGCTGCCGGACGTCCGCCGTGTCCCCCGTCGACTTCGTCATGATGTGCCCACGGTAGCGCGGGCGTCCGGCGCGCGGTCGGCCTCCGGGACCATGAGCGCGGCCGCCGTCCGCTCGGCCGTGCCGCGGGCCCAGCGCCCGGTGGTGAGCACGCCGAGGACCAGCACGGCCAGCCCGCAGCCGGTGATGATCCACCACGCGCCCTCGTGCAGGCCGGCGGCCAGCGCCGCGCCCAGCACGGCCACGCCCAGGGACTGGCCGACCTGCCGGCTGGTCGAGGCGACGGCAGCGGCCACGCCGGCCTGGGAACGCGGCATCCCGGACACCGCGGTGTTGGTGATCGGCGCGTTGACCAGGCCGAAGCCGATGCCGAACAGCACGTACGAGGTGAACAGCAGCGCGTTGGAGGACTGCGCGTCCAGTGCGGCGAACAGCACGCCGCTGGCGGTCATCGCGGCGCCGGCGAGCACCAGGGGCAGCCGCGGCCCGCGGTTGCCGACCAGCCGCCCGGACAGCGGCGCGAAGACCAGGCACATCAGGGCCATCGGCACCATGTACAGGCCGGCGTCGAGGGCGGACAGGCCGCGCTGGTCCTGGAGGTAGAGCGTGTTGAGGAAGAGGAACCCGCCGAGCGCGGCGAACGCGCTGACCGCGATCACGGTGGCGCCGCTGAACGGCGCGCTGGCGAAGAACCGGGTGTCGATCAGCGGGTCGCGGCGGCGCGGCTCGTACAGCACCAGTCCCGCCACGGCCAGGGCCGCGACCACGAAGCAGCCGATGATCGGGGCCGAGGCCCAGCCGGCGTCCGAGCCCTCGATGATGCCGTAGGTGAGGGTGCCGAGCAGCGCGACGACCAGCAGCTGCCCGACCGGGTCCACCCGGCGGGCGCGCGGTGCCCGCGACTCGGGCACGAAGCGGGCGGTGAGCAGCAGCGCGGCCAGGCCCACCGGCAGGTTGATCCAGAAGATCGACCGCCAGCCGACCGACTGCACCAGCGCGCCGCCGACGATCGGCCCGGCCGCCATGCTGATCCCGACCACGCCGCCCCATACGCCGATCGCCCGCGCCCGCTCGCGCGGGTCGGAGAAGGTGTTGGTGATGATCGACATGGCCACCGGGTTGAGCATCGAGCCGCCGACCGCCTGCACCATCCGGAAGGCGATCAGCCAGCCGAGCCCGGGCGCGAGGCTGCACAGCAGCGAGCCGAAGGTGAACAGCACCAGGCCGGTCTGGAAGACCCGTTTGCGCCCGATCCGGTCGGCGGTGGAGCCGGAGAGCAGCAGCAGGGAGGCGATCACCACCAGGTAGGCGTCGATCGTCCACTGGAGTCCGGAGACGCTCGCGTGGAAGTCCCGCTGCATCGAGGGGAGCGCCACGTTGAGGATCGTGTTGTCCAGACTCACGATCAGCAGGCTCATGCAGCAGATGCCGAGGACGAGGAGGCGCCGCCGGTAGGTGAGGTCAGGCATGGAGTGCTGTTCCCAAGGTCGTGCTGGCCGTTCATTTGCTTGTACGCGTGTAATCATTTCAATCGTACAACCACTACGTGGGCCCACCACCCATCCCGTACGGGACAATGGGCGCATGACCGTTGACGCCACCCTGAGCCGCCCCGCCGCCGAGGGGACCCTCCGGATCGGCCCCCACACGGTGTGGCCGCCGGTGGTCCTCGCCCCGATGGCGGGCATCACCAACGCGCCCTTCCGCACGCTGTGCCGGGAGTTCTCCGGCGGCAAGGGCCTGTTCGTCAGCGAGATGATCACCACCCGCGCGCTGGTCGAGCGCAACGAGAAGACCATGCAGCTGATCCACTTCGACGCGACCGAGACGCCGCGCTCGATCCAGCTGTACGGCGTCGACCCGGTGACCGTCGGCAAGGCCGTCCGGATGATCGTGGACGAGGACCTCGCCGACCACATCGACCTCAACTTCGGCTGCCCGGTGCCCAAGGTGACCCGCAAGGGCGGCGGCTCGGCGCTGCCGTACAAGCGCAACCTGCTGCGGTCGATCCTGCGCGAGGCGGTCGGCAACGCGGGCCGGCTGCCGGTCACCATCAAGATGCGCAAGGGCATCGACGACGACCACCTGACGTACCTGGACGCCGGCCGGATCGCGGTGGACGAGGGCGTCACCGCCATGGCGCTGCACGGCCGCACCGCCGCCCAGCACTACGGCGGCACCGCGGACTGGGACGCCATCGCCCGGCTCAAGGAGCACGTCCCGGAGATCCCGGTGCTCGGCAACGGCGACATCTGGTGCGCCGAGGACGCGGTGCGGATGATGCGCGAGACCGGCTGCGACGGCGTCGTCGTCGGCCGCGGCTGCCTGGGCCGGCCCTGGCTGTTCGGCGACCTGGTGGCCGTCTTCGAGGACGGCGGAGACGGCCGGGGGGCCACGGGTCCTGCGACCCCCCGGTTCGGGCAGGTCGCGGTCGTGATGCGGCGGCACGCCGAGCTGCTGGGGCAGTGGCTGGGTGACGAGTCGCGGGGCGTCGTGGACTTCCGCAAGCACGTGCCCTGGTACACCAAGGGCTTCTCGGTCGGCTCCGAGCTGCGCCGGGCGCTGGCCACCTCCTCCTCGCTGGCCGAGCTGGACGAGCACCTGGGGAAGCTGGACCACGACCAGCCGTGGCCGGCGCACGCCGACGGCCCGCGCGGCCGCACCGCGCCCGGCAAGCGGGTCGTGCTCCCGGACGGCTGGCTGGACGATCCGTACGCGTGCGCCGTGCTGGGCGAGGACGCGGAGGCGGACACCTCGGGCGGGTGAGGCGGATGGCTCCGGCGTGGGACGCGGACGCTTCCGGCGGGTGAGGCGGACCTCCGGCGGGTGAGGCGGTGCGCCGGTGTCCTTCGGCGGGCCGGGCCGGCTGGTGCGAGTGTGCCGGTTGGGGCGATCTGCGTAGTTTGGCTACGTCCGCGATATGAGACACGTCCTCCGGGTGGCACGTGATTCATGCCACGCCTGATCGTGCTTGCGCTCAAATGAGCGCACATGTGAGCCCTTCGCCTCTCGAATGCGTGCCT
>WRCZ01000392.1 GCA_009783685.1 Actinomycetes bacterium | reverse complement strand
GTCGGGGTGCCGGAGAACAGCGTCGCCCTGGACGTCCCCGAGACCCTGCCGATGGTCGCCGTCGACCCGGGCCTGCTGGAGCGGGCGGTCGCCAACATCGTCGAGAACGCCGTCAAGTACAGCCCGGACGGCCAGAAGGTGCTGGTGGCCGCGAGTGCGCTCGGCGACCGGGTCGAGGTGCGGGTGGTCGACCGCGGGCCCGGCGTGCCGGACGCGGCCAAGGAGCACATCTTCGAGCCCTTCCAGCGCTACGGCGACGCGCCGCGCGGCACCGGCGTGGGCCTGGGCCTCGCGGTCGCCCGCGGCTTCCTGGAGGCCGTCGGCGGCACGCTCCAGGCCGAGGACACCCCCGGTGGCGGCCTGACCATGGTCCTCACGCTCCCCGCCGCCGCGGGCGCGTCCCCCGTACACGAGAGAAGAGAGAAGACGCATGCACCGGGTCCTCGTGGTCGATGACGAGCCGCAGCTCGTCCGGGCGCTGGCCATCAACCTGCGGGCCCGTTCCTTCGAGGTCGACGCGGCCCACGACGGGGCCGGCGCGCTGCGCGCGGTGGCCGCCCGCCAGCCCGACGTGGTGGTGCTCGACCTGGGCCTGCCCGACATGGACGGCGTGGAGGTCATCCGCGGCCTGCGCGGCTGGACCCGCGTGCCGATCATCGTGCTGTCCGCCCGGCAGGCCTCGGGCGAGAAGGTCGAGGCCCTCGACGCGGGCGCCGACGACTACGTCACCAAGCCGTTCGGCATGGACGAGCTGCTCGCCCGGGTGCGCGCCGCGGTCCGCCGCTCGACGCCGGCCGGGCCCGAGGAGGGCGCGGCGATCGTGGAGACCGAGACGTTCACCGTCGACCTGGCCGCGAAGAAGGTCAACCGCGGCGGCGCGGACGTCCGCCTGACGCCCACCGAGTGGCACCTGCTGGAGGTCCTGGTGCGCAACCCGGGCCGGCTGGTCGGCCAGAAGCAGCTGCTGCAGGAGGTCTGGGGGCCCGCCTACGGTACCGAGAGCAACTACCTCCGGGTGTACATGGCGCAGCTGCGCCGCAAGCTGGAGGCCGACCCCGCCCGCCCCCGCCACTTCATCACCGAACCCGGAATGGGCTACCGCTTCGAGCCGTAGGCCCGGGCGGCGGGTCCCGCCGGGGTCCCGGCCGCCGCCCCACCCGCCCCGTCCGCGGCCTCTGGAAGTCGCCCGCCCGGCCGGTACCCTTGGCCTCATGAGTGGTGCCATGCGATCCGATCGGCCGGCGGGCCGCTTCCGCCGCATGCTCGACCGCCTGTCCTCCACTCAGGAGGAGCTGCACTCGGAAGAGCTGCAGAAGGACGCGCTGGCCACCGGGTGCACGCCCATCCAGGACTGCACCGACCGCCAGATCGTCTCCGTGACCGGTACGCTGCGTACGGTCACGTTGCGTCCTCGGGCCGGCGTGCCGGCACTGGAAGCCGAGCTGTTCGACGGATCCGCCGCGCTCGACGTGGTGTGGCTGGGCCGCCGCAGCATCGCCGGCATAGAACCCGGGCGCATGATCATCGCGTCCGGCCGGATCTCCATGAACCGGGGTCGTCCGGTGCTGTTCAACCCCAAGTACGAGCTGCGTCCGGTCGGACAGGAGTAACACGTGACGTCGATCGACAACGGCGAGGCGGCCGCCGAGCCGACGGCCGGCACGCGCGGGCAGTCCGCCGAGGACCCCCGCAACGCGCCCGGCGGGGCCACGCAGGCCGGTGCCACCGAGGTCTCGGCCGAGGCCCGCGCGGTCACCGAGGCCGCGCTCTTCGAGGCATTCGGCGGTGTCCGCGGCATGGTGGAGACCACCGTGCCGGGCCTGGTGTTCGTCGCCATCTACACCGTCAACCGGAACATCACGTCCTCGGCGATCGCCGCCCTGGCGCTGTCCGTGCTGATGGGCGTGGCCCGGCTGGCCCAGAAGGACACCCTCAAGCACGCCTTCAGCGGGGTGTTCGGCGTCGCCTTCGGCGCGGTCTTCGCGATGATGTCGGGCAACGCCAAGAACTTCTACCTGCCC
Organism: Actinomycetes bacterium; assembly: GCA_009783685.1. Lineage (GTDB taxonomy): Bacteria > Actinomycetota > Actinomycetes > Streptomycetales > Streptomycetaceae > Actinacidiphila. The sequence continues at coordinate 4,128 of WRCZ01000392.1, read as the reverse complement.
GGCATGCTCTACACCTTCGGCCTGTCGGTCGCCTACATCGTCTCGGCGATGGTCCGCTGGCCGCTGCTCGGCCTGATCCTCGGGCCGATCTTCAAGGAGAACCTGTCCTGGCGGAAGCGCAACCCCGGCCGGCTGCGCGCCTACACCAAGGCCAGCTGGGCCTGGGGCCTGATCCTGCTGGGCAAGTCCGCGATCCTCTTCCCGCTCTACTGGTGGGGCAACGCCACCCAGCTGGGCTGGGTCAAGGTCGCCCTCGGCATCCCGCCGTTCCTGCTGTCGGTCTACCTCACCTGGATCTTCCTGGTGAAGGCGCCGCCGCCGATCGACGTCATCGCCGAGATGGAGGCCGCGGAGAAGGCCGAGAAGGAGCGGGCGGGCCAGGACCGGGCCGGGGACTCCGCCCGGACCGGCAACGGCAACGCGGGCTGACACGCCCGACCGGCAACGTGCGAGGGGCCCGGACCGCATCGGTCCGGGCCCCTCGCACGCTCGGTTCGGCACGACCGGCGCCGCCGCGCGGCGCCGGTCGCCTGCCGTCACTCCTTGGCGGCCGCCGGGCCGTCCTGGACCGACAGCAGGTCCTCCAGCTGCTCCTCGCGGTGCGGTGCGGCCACGAACAGCAGCTCGTCACCGGCCTCCAGCGCGTCGTCCTTCGACGGCGTGAGCACCCGGTTGCCCCGGATGATCGTCACCAGCGAGGTGTCCGTCGGCCACTCGACGTCGCCGACCCGGGTGCCGACCAGCACGGCCTCCTCCGGCAGCGTCAGCTCCACCAGGTTCGCGTCGCCCTGGCTGAACCGCAGCAGCCGCACCAGGTCGCCGACGCTCACGGCCTCCTCCACCAGCGCCGACATCAGGCGCGGTGTGGACACGGCGACGTCCACGCCCCACGACTCGTTGAACAGCCACTCGTTCTTCGGGTTGTTCACCCGGGCGACCACCCGCGGCACGCCGTACTCGGTCTTGGCGAGCAGCGACACCACCAGGTTGACCTTGTCGTCGCCGGTCGCGGCGATCACCACGTTGCAGCGCTGCAGCGCCGCCTCGTCGAGCGAGGTGATCTCGCAGGCGTCGGCGAGCAGCCACTCCGCCTGCGGCACCCGCTCCACCGAGATCGACGTGGGGTTCTTGTCGACCAGCAGCACCTCGTGGCCGTTCTCCAGCAGCTCGCCCGCGATCGAGCGGCCGACCGCGCCGGCCCCGGCGATGGCGACCCTCATGAGTGCGCCCCCTCGGGTCCCTTGGCGAAGGCCGCCTCGACCTCTTCGATGCCGTCGGTGCGCATCATCACGTGCACCAGGTCGCCCTCCTGAAGGACGGTCTGGGAGGTCGGCAGCATCGCCTCGCCGAGCCGGGTGAGAAACGCCACACGCACCCCGGTCTCCTCCTGGAGCCTGCTGACCTTGTGGCCGATCCACGCCGGCGGGGTGTGGACCTCGGCGAGCTGCACGCCGCCGCTGGGGTCGCGCCACAGCGGCTCGGCGCCCGACGGCAGCAGCCGGCGCAGCATCTGGTCGGCGGTCCAGCGCACCGTGGCCACCGTGGGGATGCCCAGCCGCTGGTAGACCTCGGCCCGCCGGGGATCGTAGATCCGGGCGGCCACGTTCTCGATGCCGAACATCTCCCGGGCCACCCGGGCCGCGATGATGTTGGAGTTGTCGCCGCTGCTGACGGCCGCGAACGCGCCCGCCTCCTCGATACCGGCCTCACGCAGCGTGTCCTGGTCGAACCCGACTCCGGTCACCCGCCGCCCGCCGAACCCGGGACCCAGACGCCGGAACGCCGTCGGGTCCTGGTCGATCACCGCGACCGTATGACCTTGCTGTTCGAGGGAGTAGGCGAGGGTGGAGCCCACCCGCCCGCATCCCATAATCACGACGTGCACGACCGTCCTTCCGTGGCGATCACTGCCGACTGCTGTGCCGACTGTTCAGGCTGTGCCGCTCAAGCGTCTCAGACCGTGCCCAAAGCTACACACGCGTGGTGCCGGCCTAAAGGTTGCGTCATGAGCGGCTCACAAGTTCGCCACACTCCCTTAGTGCACAGGGGGGACGCACCCGTGTTGACGATCCCTTAACATCGCGGGGTGTCCAAACTGACCGACCTGCCGAAACGGGTCCTCATCGGCCGGGCGCTGCGCAGCGACAGACTGGGCGAGACGCTGCTGCCCAAGCGGCTGGCGCTCCCGGTGTTCGCGTCCGACTCGCTGTCGTCGGTGGCGTACGCACCCGGTGAGGTGCTGCTCGTCCTGTCGATCGCGGGCGGGGCGGCGTACCACTACAGCCCGTGGATCGTCGTCGCGGTCGCGGTGGTGATGTTCACCGTCGTCGCGTCCTACCGGCAGAACGTCCACGCCTACCCCTCCGGCGGCGGTGACTACGAGGTCGCGACCACCAACCTGGGTGCCAGGGCGGGCCTGACCGTCGCCAGCGCGCTGATGGTGGACTACGTCCTCACCGTGGCGGTGTCGATCACCTCGGGCGTCGAGAACCTCGGCTCGGCCGTGCCGTTCTTCGTCACGCACAAGGTGATCGGCGCGGTCGGCGTGATCATCCTGCTGATGCTGATGAACCTGCGCGGGGTGCGCGAGTCGGGCACGATATTCGCCATCCCCACCTACGCGTTCGTGTTCGGTGTCTTCTGCATGATCGGCTGGGGCGTGCTGAGGATCGCCACCGGGCACGGCATGCACGCGCCCACGGCGAATCTCACCATCCATCCGGAGTCCTCCGGCATCGGCGGATTCGCCCTGGTCTTCCTGCTGCTGCGCGCCTTCTCCTCCGGCTGTGCCGCGCTCACCGGTGTCGAGGCCATCAGCAACGGCGTCCCGGCCTTCCGCAAGCCCAAGTCGAAGAACGCCGCGACCACGCTCGCCCTGATCGGCCTGCTCGCGGTCACCATGCTCCTCGGCATCATCGCGCTCGCGGTGAACACCAAGGTCAAGATGGCCGAGAACCCCGCCACCGACCTGCTCGACCACGGCAAGCCGGTCGGTTCCGGGTTCACCCAGAACCCGGTCATCGCCCAGGTCGCCGAGGCGGTCTTCGGCCACAACTCGGTGGCGTTCATCTTCCTGGCCACCGCCACCGCCCTGGTGCTGTTCCTGGCCGCCAACACCGCCTACAACGGCTTCCCGGTGCTCGGCTCGATCCTCGCGCAGGACCGCTACCTGCCGCGGCAGCTGCACACCCGCGGCGACCGGCTGGCCTTCTCCAACGGCATCGTGCTGCTCGCCGGGTTCGCGGTGGTGCTGGTGATCATCTACGGCGCCGACTCCACGCGGCTGATCCAGCTCTACATCGTCGGCGTGTTCGTCTCCTTCACGCTCAGCCAGACCGGCATGGTCCGGCACTGGAACCGCCACCTGCGCACCGAGACCGACCCGGCCAAGCGCCGCCACATGATCCGCTCGCGGGCGATCAACACCTTCGGCGCGTTCCTCACCGGCCTGGTCCTGGTGATCGTGCTGCTCACCAAGTTCACCCACGGCGCCTGGGTCGCGGTGCTCGGCATGGTGGTCTTCTACGGCACCATGACCGCCATCCGCCGCCACTACACCCGGGTCTCCGAGGAGATCGCCGCCGCCGACGCCCCCGGCGAGGACTACGTGCTCCCGTCGCGGGTGCACTCGCTGGTGCTGGTCTCCAAGCTGCACAAGCCCACCCTGCGGGCGCTGTCCTACGCCAAGCTGATGCGCTCCGACACCCTGGAGGCGCTCAGCGTCAACGTCGACCCGCAGGAGACGAAGGCGCTGCAGGACGAGTGGCAGAGCCACGGCATCGACGTGCCCCTGAAGATCCTCGACTCGCCCTACCGCGAGGTCACCCGGCCCGTCATCGACTACGTCAAGGGCCTGCGCCGCGACAGCCCGCGCGACGTCGTCAGCGTCTACATCCCGGAGTACGTGGTCGGCCACTGGTACGAGCACCTGCTCCACAACCAGAGCGCGCTGCGCCTCAAGGGCCGGCTGCTGTTCACCCCGGGCGTCATGGTGACCTCGGTGCCGTGGCAGCTGGAGTCCTCGGAGGCGGCCAAGCTGAGGGCCCGCCGCCGGGCCGACTGGAGCGCGCCCGGTGCCATCCGCCGCGGGCCGGTGGGGCCGCCGCGGCCCACCGACCGCGAGCCGGC
>WRCZ01000391.1 GCA_009783685.1 Actinomycetes bacterium | reverse complement strand
TCGGCTTCGGCTTCGGCTTCGGCTTCGGCTTCGGCTTCGGCTTCGGGAGTGACCTCGGGCGTGGCCGACGGTTCCACGACGACCGTGGTGTCGGCCTCGACCTCGGCGCCTACCCCTGCCTCTGCCTCTACCGACAAGTCGACCTCGGGCGCGGCTCCGGCCCCTCCCGCGGGCACCGTGACGGGCTCCGCTTCCGGGACGGTCCCCGGTGCGGCCCCCGGCGCGAACTCCAGCTCGGGCTGGTCCACTTGGGCCGGTTCCAGCACCGGTGCGGGCTCCCACGCGACCGCCGGCGGTGCCGGTGCGGCGGCGCCCCCACGGCCGAGGCGGCGGCGGGGGGCGGCGGGGTCGTCGGGTGTGGTCGGCATCGGGGTCCATGGTGCGGAGACGGAGAGGGCAGGCTATCGCGCCGCCGGATGGGCCCGGGCAACGCGGCACGCGGCCGTCGCCGCGCCCGGCCCGTACGGGGCGGGCGAGGGGTCGCGGGGCTCAGCGGCCCCGCAGCCGCCGCACCAGAATGCTCGCGTCGCCGCGCGACTCCAGGTCGGCGAGGACGACGGCCACGGCCTCGCGGACGATGCGGCCGCGGTCGATGGCCAGGCCGTGTTCGCCGCGCAGCACGAGCCGGGCGTGTTCGAGGTCCATCAGCTCCTCGGCGGAGACGTAGACCGTGATCTTCTCGTCGTGCCGTTCGCGTCCGCTGGGCCGCCGGTTCTGGCGGGGTGCCTTGCGGCGGGCCGGCTGGGGCGGCTGCGGGTTGGCGGTGACCGGCGGCGGCACGGGCTTCGCCGGACCGGGCGGCGTCATCTGCGGGGTGACGGTGGCGGTCACCGTGGGCGCGGCGGCGGCCGCCGAGGACACCGCGGGGCGGTCCCCCGTCAGCGCCCGGCGCTGGGCGGGCGTCTGGGTCTGGTCGCGGGCGGCCTCCCGGCCGCCGTCCCGCCCGGCGTCGCGTCCGGTGCCCCGCCCGCCGTGTTCGTGCTCGGCGGTGTCGCCGCCGGTGGCACCGGACCCGGCGGTCCGCCCCTGGTCCTCGGCGTCGCCGGGGACGGGCCGCAGCCGCGTGTCGCGCGACGCCCCTGACTGCGCCTCACCACCGTTGTGCTGCCGCGGTTGCGGTGCCTGGAGCGCGGCTCCCCCGGTGGTGCGGAACAGTTCGTCGGCGCCCGGCAGACTCACTCGGCGTGGCACCGGGCGAGCACCTCCCTGGCGAGCTGGCGATAGGCGGCGGCGCCGACGGAGTTGGAGGCGTACGTGGTGATCGGCTCGCCGGCCACGGTGGTCTCGGGGAACCGCACGGTGCGGCCGATGACCGTGTGGAAGACGTGGTCGTCGAACGCCTCGACCACGCGCGCCAGCACCTCGCGGCTGTGCACGGTGCGCGAGTCGTACATCGTGGCGAGGATGCCGTCGAGTTCGAGCTCCGGGTTGAGCCGCTCCCGGACCTTCTCGATGGTCTCGGTGAGCAGCGCGACACCGCGCAGCGCGAAGAACTCGCACTCCAGCGGCACGATCACCGAGTGGGCGGCGGTCAGCGCGTTCACCGTCAGCAGGCCGAGCGAGGGCTGGCAGTCGATCACGATGTAGTCGTAGTCGGACATCAGCGGCTTCAGGGCGCGCTGCAGCGCGGACTCCCGGGCCACCTCGCTGACCAGCTGGACCTCGGCCGCCGACAGGTCGATGTTGCTCGGCAGCAGATCCATGCCGGGTACGGCGGTCTTCAGCAGGACCTCGTCCGCCGCCAGCCCGCGCTCCATCAGCAGGTTGTAGACGGTGATGTCGAGTTCCATCGGGTTGACGCCGAGGCCCACGGACAGCGCGCCCTGCGGGTCGAAGTCGACGAGCAGCACCCGGCGGCCGTACTCGGCCAGCGCGGCACCCAGGTTGATGGTCGAGGTGGTCTTGCCGACCCCGCCCTTCTGGTTGCACATCGCGACGATCTTCGCCGGGCCGTGGTCGGTGAGCGGATTGGGGATCGGGAAGTAGGGCAGGGGGCGGCCGGTGGGCCCCACGCGCTCGCGACGCTGGCGTGCGGCGTCGGGGGCGAGGGTGGCGGCGTACTCCGGATCGGGCTCGTACTCCGCGTCCGGGTCGTAGAACTGGCCGTCCTGCAGGTCGTTGTCGTCGTCGAAAGGCGCCATGGCGTACGGGGTGTGCGTCTCTGTGATCGGTTCGGTCCGGCGGGACTCGAAGGTACGGACCGCGACGGAACCGACGGTCGTTCCTGGTTGACCACCCCCGGGAGCAAATGTCGACTCATTCACAAGTCGTCTTACCTCCTTGGTGACCAGGAAACTTCTAGACAGGTCAGCGTGACTACAGCCGACGTTTCGTGACTCTATGGCGTGTCGAGGGTCCGCAGCAACACAATCCGCCGGACACGGCACGATGTGTCGGCAACCGAACGCCCTTCTGTCAAGGGCGTAACGACGCGAACGACCGGGTCATGTTCGCCAAGACCCGGCCGTGTCGCTGGAGTTGGGACGCCTGCCGGTTCAGCCCAGCAGCGTGTGCAGGTCCACGGACTCCATGCCGTGCGCCTCCGCCACCGGACCGTAAACGACCTGGCCCTCATGGGTGTTGAGGCCCAGCGCGAGCGCCTGGTCGCGGCGCAGCGCCTCCCGCCAGCCGCGGTTGGCGACCTCGACGATGTACGGGAGCGTGGCGTTGGTCAGCGCGTAGGTGGAGGTGTTGGGCACCGCGCCGGGCATGTTGGCGACGCAGTAGAACACCGAGTCGTGCACCATGAAGGTCGGCTCGGCGTGGGTGGTGGCACGCGAGTCCTCGAAGCAGCCGCCCTGGTCGATCGCGATGTCGACGAGCACGGAACCGGGCTTCATCCGGGACACCATGTCGTTGGTGACCAGCTTGGGCGCCTTGGCGCCGGGGATCAGCACCGCGCCGATGACCAGGTCGGCGCCGAGCACCGCCTGCTCGAGCGCGAACGCGTTGGACGCCATGGTCTGGACGCGGTTGCCGAACACCTTGTCGGCCTCGCGCAGCTTGTTGACGTCCTTGTCGAGCAGGGTGACGTGGAAGCCGAGGCCGAGCGCGATGGTGGCGGCGTGCCAGCCGGAGACGCCGGCGCCGATCACGACGGCGGTGCCGGCCAGGACGCCGGGGACGCCGCCGGGCAGCACGCCGCGGCCGCCGGCCGAGCGCATCAGGTGGTAGGCGCCGACCTGCGGGGCGAGCCGGCCGGCCACCTCGGACATCGGGGCGAGCAGCGGCAGCTGGCGGTTCGCGGTCTCGACCGTCTCGTAGGCGATCGCGGTGGTGCCGGACTCCAGCAGCGCGTCGGTGCACTCGCGCGAGGCGGCCAGGTGCAGGTAGGTGAAGAGCGTCTGGTCCTTGCGGAGCCGGTGGTACTCCTCGGCGATCGGCTCCTTGACCTTCAGCAGCAGATCGGCGGCGGCCCACACCTCGTCGGCGGTGGGCAGGATCTGCGCCCCGGCCGCGACGTACTCCTCGTCGGGGATGGACGAGCCGTTCCCGGCGCCCTGCTCGACGACGACCTGGTGGCCGTTGCGGACGAGCTCGTGCACGCCGGCCGGGGTGATGGCCACGCGGAACTCGTTGTTCTTGACCTCGCGGGGGATGCCCACCTTCACGTCGATCACGGTCCTTGCACTCAGGGAAACAGGGTGTGGATGCGCGGGAATGCGTCAGTGCGTCCTGACATGGTGCGAGATGGCACGACACATCGGACGTGACCGCCTTGTACGCGGCGGAGCCCAGTTTAGTTAAGGAGGAGCCGCTGTCCAGCCTTACAAAGTGGTTGGTTTCACGGAGACCATTGGCAGTTTCGTAGGCTCGCCGGGTGAACGGCAGCGTGCCCGCCGCACGTCGTGGCCGGTCACCCGGCCGGGGCGGGCCTCGCAATGCGGTTCCGGCGGTCCGGAATGCGGTTCTCAGAAGTCCGGGAACTCGCCCGGACGGAACAGCTTCTGGGCGGCCTTGCGCTGCAGTCCCGCGCCGCTGCTGTCGCCCAGCCGGTCCAGCGCGTCGGCCAGCCGCAGCAGCACGGCCGCCTCCAGCCGCCGCTCCCCCGCCTGCCGCGCCCAGTACAGCGCGTCCCGGCAGGTCCGCAGCGCGTCCTCGGGGTGGCCCGCGTACTCCTGGACGCGGGCGGCCTCGGTCAGCGCGCGGGCCTGCGAGGGCATGTCGCCCAGCCGCCGGTAGACGGCGGCGGACGCGCGCCACTCGCGCAGCGCGGGCCCGTAGCGGGCCTGGTAGGTGAGGACGGAACCGATCCTGGCGTGCAACCGGGCCTGGTGGGCCAGTTCTCCGCGGCCCTGGCGCAGGGCCAGCGCCCGGCCGAACCAGTCGCAGGCGCGCGGCAGGTCCTGGCGGGCGAGGTAGGTGCCGGCGAGCGCCTCCAGGATCCGGCCCTCGGCGTCGGTGTCGTCGCCCGCGCGGGCCGCGTCGAGCGCCTTCCGGTACCTGGCCACCGCGTCGTCGCCGCGGCCGGCCTCCGCGTCCAGGTCGGCGAGGTTGATCAGCGCGGCGGCCTGCTCGCGGTGCAGTCCGCGCCGCTCGGCGACGCCCAGCACCAGGCCGTGCAGCTCGTAGCGTTCCGCGGCCATGGTCTGCGCGCCCTCCGGGACGGCGACCAGCGCCCGGACCAGGGCGGCGACCAGCCGCCTGGCCAGCGTGTCCAGCTCGCCGTCGGCGACGGCGGCACGCGCGGCGGCCATCAACGCGTGCAACCGCTCGGCCAGCCAGTCGGCGGCCTCGGCACGCGAGGCGAACCGCAGGGTGCGCGGCAGTCCGTCGTCCGGGGCCTCCCCGGCGAGCGTCGCGCCGCACGAGCGCAGCAGGCGGACGGTCCGCTCCAGCATCCTGGCGCGGGCGAGCCGCACGTCCTCCGGCGGGTCGAGCTGCTCGACCAGCGCGCGCAGCAGCGGTTCCAGGCAGCCCGGCACCCGGTAGGGGCGGGGGCCGCCGCCCTCCAGCAGCGCGCCGGCCACGAAGTCGTCCAGCGTGCTCTGCGCGGCGGGCACCGAGCAGCCGGCCAGCGCGGAGGCCACCTGGGCGTCGATCCGGCCGGCCGGGGCCAGCACCACCAGGCGCAGTATCCGCGCGGCGGTCGTCGGCAGCGCGTCGTAGACGAGCCGGAACGCGCGCACCAGCTCGCCGGAGCCCTCCGCCGCCTTCAGCCGGGTCGCCGCGTCGGACAGCGACAGCCGAGGCTGCGCCACCAGCCACGCCGCGACCAGGCGCAGCGCGGTGGGGTGGCCGCCGAGTTCCTGGACCAGGGTCTCCGCGCCCCGCGGGTCGTTGGTGACCCGGGTGCCGCCGATGGTGCGGGCCACCAGCTCCACGGCGGCCGGGGTGTCCAGGCCGCCGAGGGTGCACGGGCGGACGTCGGCGACGCCGGTGAGCGGGCCGCCGGCGGTGGCCACGACGAGGCTGCCCGGCGCCGCGGGCAGCAGCCCGGCGAGCTGGTCGCCGCGGGCGACGTCGTCGAGGACCACCAGGGCCGGGCCGCCCACCGCCGGTGCGAGGGCGTCCTTGATCTGCTGGGCGGGCAGCGGCTCGCCGCCCTCACCGGTGAGCCGGACGAAGAAGCGGCCCGCGGGGTAGTCGCCCGCGACCTGCCGGGCCAGCTCCAGGGCCACCGTGGTCCGCCCGATGCCGGGCCGCCCCACGACGAGCAGCACCCGTCCCTGCTCGGACTCCCGGCCACCCGCCGCCCGCAGGCCCGGCCGCCCGATCTCCGCCCGCAGCTCCTCCAACTCCCGCTCCCGGCCCACGAACCCGGTCGCCGGACTGGCCGGCACGAACGCCTTCACCCGCCTCCGAGCCGGCACCACCCCGGCCCCGGCCCCCGCGTTGGACCCCCGCGACCCGGACGCCTGCGGTCCGGCTTCCGAAGCGCCGGCCGGAGGGACGCCGGCCCCTTCACCCGCGGACGTCCCGACGTCGTGCGGTCCCCCAGAACCGGCGCCCGCCGCCGGTCCCGCACCCGCCGTGTGCCGACCCTCCGCGCCGCCGACCGCCGGGACAGCCGGGCCGTCAGATGCCGAACGGGTACGGCCGGCGGACGAGGTGCCCGCACCGTCGGACACCGGACGGGCACCGGATGCCGAACCGGGGCGGCCAGCGGGCGGGGACGCCGGGCCGCGGAACGTCGGGCTGGCGCCGGATC
>WRCZ01000390.1 GCA_009783685.1 Actinomycetes bacterium | reverse complement strand
GACGACGCTCGGCGCCGTCCTCGACGCCGCGGCGACGTCCGCCGCGCCCGGCGGCTGCGTGACGTCCGTGACCCCGTCGAGCGGCACCGGTACCGTCACCGCCCTCAACGGCACCGCCAACTCCGGTACCACGACGTGGAAGTCCTCGATCGACGGCGCCGCCGCGGCGACCGCGTCCCGCGGCACGACCGTGCATCTCGGCGACACGGTGTACCTGCACTACAGCAGCTGACGGGCCGGCTCACCGGAATCCTGACGCCCGCGCGCCGGGCGCGGCCGGGACCGGAACCCCGGCGCGCCCGGACCCGGCCTTCGGATCCGGCTCTGGGATCCGGCCGGGCGTGCGCGGGCCTCGTCCGCGCGGGAGGGCACTGGCTACCCTGGCCGCCATGCCACCCGTGATCACCGGCCCGTCCCCTCGCCTGCGGATCCACCTGCTCGGCGGGTTCCGGGTCGAACGGGACGGGGACGTGCCGCCGGTCACGCGCTGGCGGCGGCACGCCGCGCAGGTCGTGGTGAAACTCCTCGCCGTGACGCCGGGACACCGGCTGCACCGCGACGAGGTGGTGGAGGCGTGCTGGCCCGACGCGGATCCCGAGTCTGCCTCCCGCAACCTCCGCGTGACGCTGCACGCCGCGCGCCACACGCTGCAGCCGGAACTCGCACCGCGCGCGGCCTCGGCCTACCTGCGGACCGAGGGTGACATGCTGGCCCTGGACCGGCGCGGGGTAGTGGTGGACCTCGACGAGGCGGAGGAACGGTCCGCCGGCGCGCTGCGGGAGCGCGGGGATCGGCGGCTGGCCGCACTGGAGGAGGCCGCCGGCCTGGTCAGCGCGGAGCTGCTGCCCGAGGACAGGTACGCGGCGTGGGCCGGCCCGGCCCGCGCCGCGCAGGACAGGTTGCGCGAGCGCGTGCTGCTCGCGCTGGCCGACGCCGCCGCCGGCGCGGGCGCCCAGGGCCGGGCCGTCGACGTCCTGCAAGGGCTGCTGGCGGCCGATCCGCTGTCCGAGACCGCCCATCTGGCCCTGATACGGGTGCTGCTGGCGACCGGGCAGCGACGCCCGGCCCTCGCGGCCTACCACGCCTGCCGTGACGTGCTGGCCGCCGAGCTGGGCGCCTCGCCGGGCTCGGCGATCGAGGAGCTCCACCAGGAAGCGCTGGCCGCGCCGCGAGCCGCGGGCCTCCCCGGGTCGGGGGCGGAAACCCCGGCCGCCTTCCCCGCCCCCACCGCCCCGTTGCGCGGCCGCTCCGGCGCCTTGGCCGAGCTGACGCGGGCCGGCGCTCCGGTGATCCTGGTCAGCGGGGAGGCCGGCATCGGCAAGACGCGGCTGGTCGCGGAGGCCGCACGACTGTCCAGCGACGCGGGGCGGCCGGTCCTTTGGGGCGCGGGGCACGAGGCCGAGGGCCACACCCCGTACGGGGCCTTCGCCGACGCGCTGGACGGCCACCTCACCCGACAGCCCGCCCGCCGGCGTGCCGAGTTGGGCACCGCGTACCCGGAACTGGTCCGCCTGCTCCCGGCATTGGGCACGGCGCCTGTCCCGCCCCCTGGCGCGGCCGAGTACGAACGGGCCAGGCTGTTCCGGGCGTTCGCGGACTTCCTGGCCGACATCTCCGCTTCCGACCCGGCCCTGGTGGTCCTGGACGACCTGCACGCGGCCGACCCGGCCTCCGGACAGCTGTTGCACCATCTGGCCCGGGTCTCCGCGGGCCGCTGGCAGCTCATCGCCACCTACCGCGAGGACGGGCTGACCGCGGACGATCCGCGCCGCGGCCTGTTCAGCCGCCTCGCGTCCCAGGGGCTCGCCCGCCGCCTGGAACTGATGCGCCTGCCGCGCACGGACTGCGACGCGATGCTCCGCGACATGGGGGCGGACGACGCCCTCGATCTGGAGCGGATCTACCATCTCTCGCGCGGCAACCCGCTGTTCGCCGTGGAACTCACTCGCGCTGCCCAGCACGACGGGGGCCGGCTGCCCGCCGCCGGCGGGCTCGACCACATTGGGCTGCCCGCCGCCGTGCGCGACCTGGTCGAAGCCCGGCTGGCGGCGCTGCCGCCCGCCGCGCGCGAACTCGTCGACCTGCTGGCCGTCGCCGGCGCCGCGACACCGCTGGCGGAACTCCTGGACGTCGCTGCCGCGGTCGGCCACCCGCCCACCGCACGGGCCGAGTTGATCGCCGGCCTGGACGCCGCCTGCACCGGCGGGATCGTCGCCGAGCACGTGGTCCACCGGGCCGGGGCCGCGCTGCCCGGCTACTCGTTCCGGCACCCCCTCGTCGAGCTGGCCTGCCGCCACCGGACCACGCTCGCCCGCAGGCGGCAGATCCACGCGGCCTTCGTGGACGCGGTGCTGCACCACCGCCCCGGCGCCGTCGACGCCGTCACCTTCCACCTGCGCGAGGCCGACGACCCGCGCGCCGTCGACTTCCTGTGGCAGGCGGGCCGCCGAGCCGCCGGGCTCTACGCCAACGACAGCGCCCTGGACTACTTCGGCGAACTCGTCACCCGCCTCGACGCGGCCGGCGATCCGTCCGCCGCGGACGCCCGCAGGGAACTCGCCGGCATCCAGCGGCGCATGGGCCGCTATGCGCAGGCCGAGCAGTCGCTGGCCGCCGCCATCGACGGGTACCGGCGGGCCGGGCGCACCGACCAGGTGGCCCTCGCGGCGGCCGCGTTGAGCGAGGTGCTCGCCTGGTCCGGTCGGCCGCAGGAAGGGCTCGACCTGCTCGCGGGTCTGCCGAGGCCGGGCCGAGGGGCAGACGGCGAAGCCCCAGCTGCCTACGAACTGGCCCTGATGGTCCTGCAGTTCGGCACCGGCGACTACGAGGCGGCACTGCGCTCCGCGCGGCGCGGCACCAGCCTGGCCCGAGGGCTCACCGGCGGCCAGGGACCCCGGCTGCTGGCCCGGGGACTGGGCAACCAGGCCGTCAGCCTGTCCATGCTCGGTCGCCTCCGTGCCGCCTGGACGGCCGCGGCGAAGGCGCTTCCGGTGGCCGAGAAGACGGGCGATCCGCGGCTGATCGCCGACGTGGCCTCCGAACTCGCCGAACTCGCCCAGTTGGACGGCCGGTTCAGCACGGCACGGGAGTATGCCGAGCGCGCCCGGTCCCTCGCCCTCGGCACCGGCGACCGGACGGCGATCGTCTTCAAGCACGGCAACCTCGGCCGGATCTGCCTGCGTCAGGGGGACATGGCCGCGGCGGTGCGCGAGATCCGCCTGGCGGAGGCCACGTCCGAGGAACTGCCGGGCACCTGGTGCCGGGTCTATGCGCTGGCCAACCTCGGCGAACTGTATTCGTGGACCGGGGACGTCGACGTCGCCCGTGCCCACCTGGCTCAGGCGCTGCACCTGGCCGACCGCATCGGCGACGGTCAGGCGCGGGCGGGCGCCCGGGCGATCCTGGCCGAGCTGGAGGTACGCGAGGGACAGGCGGCCGCCGCCCTGCGCCTGCTGGCCGTGGGCCATTTCGGCACCGCGGCCCAGCCGGGGCGTGGCCTGCGCAGGGATCCGCTGCGCGCCTGGGCGTACCTGGCGGGCGGCCGGCCCGAGCGCGCGGAGCAGCTGGCGGCCCGGACCGCCGCCGCGGCCCGTGCCCGGGGCGAGCGGCTGACCGAGCTGCCGGCCCTGCGGGTCAGGGGCGCGGCGCTGACCGCGCTGGGACGACCGCGCGAGGCGCTGCGCGTCCTCAACTCCGCGGCGGAGACCGCCCGCCGGCTGCCGTTCCCCCTCGAACTCGCCCACATCCAGACGGCCCGTGCGGACGCCCTGACCGGGACCGACGCGCGGGCGGCGGCGGCCGCGCGCAGGGAGGGCGCGGCGATCCGCGGCCGGCTGCGGGACGCGGCGGCCAGGGCGTTCGCCGGGCCGGCCGGCGGCGAGGCGCCGCGGCCCGGAGTGGTAACACCGGGGTAACTCCCGCTCCCTACGGTGCCTGCGGAAACCGCCCGCCTGTACAGGGAGCACGATGAACTACCCGCCCCCACCCCCTGTGGTCGTCGTCGACGCGGGCACCGAGCCATGGCAGCGCGTGGAGCCACTCCTCGCACGCTTCCTGTCCGAAGTGCCCGCCGACGGCGTCGTCGATCTGCTCACCGGAAACGCGGATGTCGCCGCGGTGCTGCCCGCCTGGTGCTCGGCCAGGCCAGGACTCGGCTGCGAACGCCTCGCGGCCGGCAACGGTTTCCGCATCCGGACGACGGGGGCGGCGCAGCCGTCGCCACCGGAAGACGCCGGGACCGAACGGCCCGAGCGACCCCACCAGTCCCGGCCGCCGGCCGCACTGCCCGAACCCTCACAGCCGTTCGAGCCGGCCGATTCACCCGGTCCGGCTGATCCCCCTGCTCCGGCCGATTCCCCCGGGTCGGCCCCGTCCGAGCCCGCGGGACCGTCCGCGTCACCCGGAGCACCCCGACCGCCCGCCCCTTCGCGCACCGATCACCTGGAGATCCCGTGAAGCACGCCGTAAGACCTTGGTACGCCTGGATGTCGGCCATGCTCTGCGTGGCCGCACTGGTCTTCGCCGCCGCGCCGGCGTCCGCCGGCACCGCGGCCCCGTCCGGGGGCAGCCCCGGTTCGTCGGGCACATCCGGCCAGTCGGGCACGTCGGGCACGTCGCCGTCCACTCCGGCGGCCCCGGCGGTGCAGCCGGCCGCGCATCCGGTGCACGCGGCGTGCGCGGCGCCCAGCAAGCCGGGGGAGATGGGCTGCCTCGCCCTGGTCCGCGACGACGTCGCGCCGGTCAGGTCCTTCGCACTGGGGGCGGCACAGGCCCCGCAGGGCTTCGGGCCCGCGGACATCCAGTCCGCGTACGACCTGCCGTCGTCCGGCGGCAGCGGACAGACCGTGGCCATCGTCGACGCCTACGACGACCCCAACGCCGAAGCCGACCTGGCCGCCTACCGCACGCAGTTCGGGCTGCCCGCGTGCACCACCGCGAACGGCTGCTTCCGCAAGACCGACGAGCGCGGCGGCACCGCGTACCCGTCGGCGAACGCCGACTGGGCAGAGGAGATCTCGCTCGACCTGGACATGGTGTCCGCCGCATGCCCCAGTTGCGGCATCCTGCTGGTCGAGGCGGACAGCGCCTACATGAACGACCTGGGCGCCGCGGTCAACGAAGCGGTCGCGCTGGGCGCGAAGTTCGTCTCCAACAGCTACGGCGGAGCGGAGAGCGGCAACGACCCGTCGTACGATGCCGCCTACTTCCACCACCCGGGCGTCGCCCTCACCGTCAGCTCCGGCGACAACGGCTACGGCGTCAACTATCCCGCGTCCTCACCCGAGGTGACGGCCGTGGGCGGCACCTCGCTGAGTGCCGCCCCGGGCACCGACCGTGGCTGGGCGGAGTCGGCGTGGAGCGGCGCGGGCGCGGGCTGCTCGGCGTTCTCGCCCAAGCCGTCCGTGCAGCACGACCAGGGCTGCGCCAAGCGGACCGTCGCGGACGTCGCCGCCGTCGCCGACCCCAACACCGGTCTGGCGGTGTACGACACCTACGGCGTCGGTGGCTGGCTGGTCGTCGGCGGCACCAGCGCCTCGTCGCCGATCATCGCCGGCGTGTACGCGCTGGCCGGCACCCCGGCCGCGGACTCCCTTCCGCGCGACTACCCGTACGCCAACGCCGACGCCCTCAACGACATCGTCACCGGCAGCGACGGCAGTTGCGGCAGCTACCTCTGCACGGCCCAGCAGGGATACGACGGGCCGACCGGCCTGGGCACCCCGCACGGCCCGGCCGCGTTCTCACCGCTGGGCAACCACGGGCAGCTGACCGGCACGGTCACCGACGCGCAGTCCGGCCGCCCGCTCGCCGGTGCGAAGGTGACGGCGGGCGACGGCACCGCGGTGACGGACGCCCAGGGACGGTACGTGATGCTGCTCACGCCCGGCCATCTCGACCTGACGGCGACCGCGTTTGGCTACCGGGCCGCCTCGGCCGCGGTCGACGTCGCAGGCGGTCAGTCGTCGTCCCTGGACCTGAGCCTGCAACCCATCGCCACGGTCCGCGTGATCGGCACCGTCACCGACGGCTCCGGGCACGGCTGGCCGCTGTACACCACGATCACGGTGCCCGGCGACCCCGACGGGCCCTTCCACACCGACCCCGCGACCGGCGCCTACGACCTGACCCTGCCGGCCGGCACCACCCAGCAACTGACGTTCACCCCCGTGCTGAACGGTTACCAGAGCAT
>WRCZ01000389.1 GCA_009783685.1 Actinomycetes bacterium | reverse complement strand
CTGGCGGCCGCGCACCGGCACCTGGGCCTGGCCGCCCTCAACACCGGGCAGGTACGGCGCAAGCTCGGCCACCGCCCCGACGCCGAACCGCCGCGCAGGACCCGCAGCGGACCCCCGCACCTGGTGCGCCTTAACGCCGCCCTCGCCGACCTCTACGACCGGCTGCCCGCCGCCCCCGCCCCGCCGGAGCCCGAGCCAGCGCCCGCCGCCGCGCCGGCCGCCGGCTGACGCTCCGCAGCTGAGATCTTCCGCACTCCGTGCCGGCCCCCGCTTCCGCGCGCCGCCGCGGGCCCTACCCTTGGGACGTCGGCGCGTACCGCGAACGCGGACGCGACCAGCTCGTTCACCAGGAGGCGGCACCGTGCTGCGCACCATGTTCAAGTCCAAGATCCACCGGGCCACCGTGACCCAGGCCGATCTGCACTACGTGGGCTCCGTGACCGTCGACGCCGACCTGATGGACGCCGCCGACCTGCTGCCCGGTGAACTCGTCCACATCGTCGACATCACCAACGGCGCGCGCCTGGAGACCTACGTCATCGAGGGCGAGCGCGGTTCCGGAGTGATCGGCATCAACGGCGCCGCCGCGCACCTGGTCCACCCCGGTGACCTCGTCATCCTGATCAGCTACGCCCAGGTCGACGACGCCGAGGCCCGCGCCCTGCGCCCCGCCGTGGTCCACGTGGACGCCGCCAACCGGATCGTCGCGCTCGGCGACGACACCGCCGAGCCCGCGCCCGGCTCCGACGCGGTCCGCCCTCCCCACGCGGCCGCACGGGTCTGAGTACCGCGCACACCGCAGGATCCCCGCGGGTATCCGGAGTCGTACGAGAACGGGCCCACCGCCGGCAGGTGTGTGACGCGCCCACGGATCCCGTGTGCGCCGGCCGGCTGCGGTGGTCAGGTCAGGGCCGCCGCGCGGGCCGCATGTCCCGGCCGGATCAGCCGGGCTCACTCATCCCTTCAAGCAGCGGTCACCACGGCTGAGCCGTTGACGGGGCCGGAGACAGGTCGTATCTCCACCCGGACGCCGCGCACGGCCGCCGTCCACACGGCACGCAGCCGCGCCAGCTCCGTGAGCTCCTCCGCCGTCCACGGCCGGTCGCCGTGCTCCTGCACGTACGCGCGCAGGACCGCGTTCGCCGAGTGCGCCGCGGCAGCTGCCGTCGTCGGCTCATCGGCGTTCGCCTGATCGAGACTTCCCCCAAACATGTGAACCACCCTAGGGCGACCCACTGACAATCCCGAATCCGTTTCGCCACGGCGTGTGGCCGGGCCCGTACGCGCCGGCACGGCCCCGGACCTGCGAAGACCGAGCGGTGCCCGGCGACCGTCGGTACCTGCTGCCATGCTGGATGTGAGAGAGGACACAGCGTCCGAATCCGGCACAACCATGCCAGACCGCGCACGGCGCGGACAGCTCACGCACAGCCATGGAGGACGGCACCATGCTCACCACCGACTACGTGCCCGGCGCACCCAGCTGGATCGACCTGGGCAGCCGCGACACGGACGCGGCAGCCGCGTTCTACAAGGCCCTGTTCGGCTGGGACTTCCAGTCCGCGGGCCCGGACGCCGGCGGCTACGGCATGTTCCAGCTCGGCGGGAAGACGGTCGCGGCGCTCGGCCCGCTGCAGGAGAACGCCACGTCGGCCTGGACCGTGTACTTCGAGACGTCTGACGCCGACGCGACCACCAAGACCGTCGAACAGGCCGGCGGCAGCGTCCGGTTCGCGCCGATGGACGTCTTCGACCAGGGACGCCTCGCCGGCTACACCGACCCGACCGGCGCCGACTTCGCCGTGTGGGAACCCCGCTCCAACAAGGGGCTCGACCACGTCGGCGACGGCGCCCTGTGCTGGACCGAGCTCTACACGCCGGACGCCGAGAAGGCCAAGGCGTTCTACCAGAAGATCTTCAACTGGGACAGCATCGGCATGCCGCTGCCCGACAACGCCGGCACCTACCACGTCGTCTCCCGCGCCGGCGGCGGCCAGGAGGGCTCGCACGGCGGCATCCTGCAGCTCGCCCCTGACCTGCTCCCCGACGGAACCGCCTACTGGCAGCCGTACTTCGCGGTCGCCGACTGCGACGGGGTGGTGGCCAAGGCCGCGGAGAGGGGCGCGGTGGTGCTGATGCCCGCCACCGACATGCAGGGCATCGGCCGCATCGCCCTCCTCCGCGACCCCGAGGGCGCGTTCTTCGCCGTCCTCAGCCCCGAGCCGCCCCAGGGCTCCGGCGCCTGACGGCACGTCGGGCCATCAGGCCGGCGCGACGTCAGACGATCCCGCCGGCCCGGCGGGTGCCTCGCCGCTCCCGCCGTCCTGGCCGGGCGCGGCCGCCCACGCGGCCAGCTCGCGCGCGCTCTCGAACCGCATCTGCCCGCCGTCGAGCGGATCGGTGAACTCCAGGGCGCGCGCGAGCAGTTGGAGCGGCCGGCCGAAGTCCTCGTCCTCTGGGGCCTGCTCGGGCAGCACCCGAGGGTAGACGGGGTCGTCGAGCAGTGGCAGGCCCAGCGCGTTCATGTGGACCCGCAGCTGGTGGGTGCGGCCGGTCGCGGGCAGCAGCCGATAGAGCCCCAGCCCGCCGCGGTGCGCCAGCAGCTCGACCCGGCTCTCCGCGTTCGGCGGGCCCGGCTCCTCGTGCGCCGCGATCACCCCGCGGTCCTTGACGATCCGGCTGTGCACGGTCCGCGGCAGCGCCACCTCCGGGTCGTACCCGGCCACCGCCTCGTACTCCTTGCGGACCCGGCGGTCCCGGAACAGCGTCTGGTAGGCCCCGCGATCCTGCGGGCGGACCACGAACAGCACCAGCCCCGCGGTCAGCCGGTCCAGCCGGTGCGCGGGTGACAGCTGCGGCAGGCCGAGATCGCGGCGCAGCCTGGCCAGCGCCGTCTCCGCGACGTGCCGCCCGCGCGGCATGGTGGCCAGGAAGTGCGGCTTGTCCGCGACGACGATCCGCTCGTCCCGGTAGAGGATCCCGACGGGGAAGGGCACCGGCCGCTCGGGCTCCAGGTCCCGGTGGAACCACACCCAGCCGCCCGCCCGGTACGGGGTGCCCGCGTCGACCGGGCCGTCCTGGGCGACGAACCGGCCGTCCGCGAGCATCGCGTCCAGCCGCGGCCGGCCGACCGCCGGGCCGTAGCGGTCGTGGAGGAAGTCGCGGATCGTCGGCCACGTCCCGTCGCCGGGCAGCCGCAGCCGCACCGGGTCGATTCCCGCACGCTGCTCCAGCGGTGCGGGCGGCGCCTTCCGCCGCGGCCTGTGCGCCACGATCCCGCTCGCCCTCTTCCCTGTACCCCCGGTACGTCCGCACGCGTTTGGTGCGTGCACGTCTTGTAAGCCGCGCCCGGCCGCCCGGCGGCCGCGGCGCACGCCCCGCGCGCCGTCAAGGCTACGCGTCCCACCTGCGGTTCCGTTGATCTCCGAAGCTGAGTGAGAGCGCTCTCTTGACGTGTTGGCGTGTACACGACTTCAATCGTTGTCGGTCAGTCCCACACCCCCACCTGGACGCAGCCCGGTGCTGCCGTCGACCCATCATCCGGAGCCGACCATGTCCGATCACGCACGAAGGTCCCCCCATCCCGGCGCCGCACGCCTGACCTCGCTGGTCCGGCGGTGGCGCACGCTCGCCCTGGCGGCCGCGCTCGGCGCCGTCGCCCTGTTCGGCGCCGAGGCCCCCACCGCACAGGCCGTCACCGTCCCGGCGCCCCCGTCCGGCTGGTCGACCGTCTTCAGCGACGACTTCTCCGGCGCCTCGGGCAGCGCGCCCAACAGCTCGAAGTGGACGTACGACACCGGTCCCGGCTCGAACTTCGGCACCGGTGAGATCGAGACCATGACCAACTCGACCAGCAACGTCCACCTGGACGGCAACGGTCACCTGAACATCACCGCCCTGGGCAGCGGCAGCAACTGGACGTCCGGCCGCATCCACACGCCCACCGCCCTGGTGGGCGCGCCGGCCGGTGGCAAGCTCCAGGTCACCGCGTCGATCCAGCAGCCCTCCCCGGCCAACGGCCTCGGCTACTGGCCCGCGTTCTGGATGCTGGGCTCCGGCCAGTGGCCGGAGAACGGCGAGATCGACATCATGGAGGACGTCAACGCCCTGTCCCAGGTGGCCGGCACGGTCCACTGCGGCACCTACCCGGGCGGCGTGTGCAACGAGGGCAACGGCATCGGCAGCGGCCTGCGCGGCTGTTCCGGCTGTCAGAGCGGCTTCCACACGTACTCGATGATCCTGGACCGCACGAACACCTCGGCCGAGTCGATCACCTTCTACCTGGACGGCTCGTCCTACTTCACCGTCACCGAGGGCCAGATCGGCGCCTCCACCTGGCAGCAGGCGTTCGACCACAACATGATGATCATCTTTGACCTCGCGATGGGCGGCGGTTTCCCCAACGGCGTGTGCGGCTGCACCTCGCCGAGCGGGGCGACGACCTCCGGCGGGACGATGAGCGTCGGCTACGTGGCGGCGTACAGCACCTCCGGTGGCGGCGGCAACCCGCCGCCCGGCAATGGCGCGGCCATCACCGGCTACGGCGGCCTGTGCCTGGACGACCGCTCCTCCAGCACCGCCAACTACAACCCGATCCAGGTCTACACGTGCAACGGCACGGGGGCGCAGCAGTGGACCGTCGTCGAGGCCGGCAGCACCCTGCACGTCCTCGGCAAGTGCCTGGACGTGTACGCGGCCGGCACCGCCAACGGGACAGCCGTCGACCTCTACGACTGCAATAACACCGGATCCCAGGTGTGGATCCCGCAGTCGAACGGGTCCTTGTACAACCCGCAGTCCAACAAGTGCCTCGATGACACCGGTTGGTCCACCACGCCCGGCACCCAGGTCGAGATCTGGGACTGCACGGGCGGCGCCAACCAGGTCTGGCACCTGCCCTCCTGAGTCGGATCCGCGGCCGGGCCCGGCGCCCGAACCGGGCCCGGCCGCGGTCCGCACGCGAAAGCCCGCACCCTTGAAGGGTGCGGGCTTTCCGCGTGTCGATCACGAACGTGCCCCAGGCAGGATTCGAACCTGCGACACCAGCTTTAGGAGAGCTGTGCTCTATCCCCTGAGCTACTGGGGCGGGGGTGTGTCCAGCCGTGGCTGATCACGCGTCGACAGTGTACCGGCTGCGCCGATCCGCCGAGGCGGGTGATGCGCCGCCGAGCCTGGGGATGGGGGACCTGAGGTGGCGCGTGGTCGTTCCGGGCGTGCACGCCGAGGGTGGGCGGCCGGTCGCGGACGGTCACGAGGACGAGGCTGGAATAGGAGGGCGGGCACCTCGGTTGAGGTGGTTGAATGGTCAACCAAATGGGACGGGTGAGAAGGATGCAGTTCGGGATCTTCACGGTCGGCGACGTGACGACCGACCCCACCAACGGGCGCACGCCGAGCGAGCACGAGCGGATCAAGGCGATGGTCGCCATCGCGCAGAAGGCGGAAGAGGTGGGCCTCGACGTCTTCGCGACCGGCGAGCACCACAATCCGCCTTTCGTACCGTCGTCTCCTACGACGATGCTCGGATACATCGCCGCGCGCACCGATCATCTGATCCTGTCCACGTCGACCACGCTCATCACGACGAACGACCCGGTGAAGATCGCCGAGGACTTCGCGATGCTGCAGCACCTGGCGGACGGCCGCGTCGACCTGATGATGGGCCGCGGCAACACCGGACCGGTCTACCCCTGGTTCGGCAAGGACATCCGGCAGGGCATCGAGCTGGCCGTGGAGAACTACGCGCTGCTGCACAAGCTGTGGCGCGAGGACGTCGTGGACTGGGCCGGCCGGTTCCGCACCCCGCTGCAGTCCTTCACCTCGACCCCGCGCCCGCTGGACGGCGTGCCGCCGTTCGTCTGGCACGGCTCGATCCGCAGCCCGGAGATCGCCGAGCAGGCCGCCTACTACGGTGACGGCTTCTTCGCGAACAACATCTTCTGGCCCAAGGAGCACTTCAAGCGGCTGATCAACCTGTACCGCGACCGGTTCGCGCACTACGGGCACGGCACTCCGGAGCAGGCGATCGTCGGACTCGGCGGCCAGGTGTTCATGCGGAAGAACTCGCAGGACGCGGTGCGCGAGTTCCGGCCCTACTTCGACAACGCGCCGGTCTACGGCCACGGGCCCTCGCTGGAGGAGTTCACCCGGCAGACCCCGCTGACCGTGGGCTCCCCGCAGCAGGTCATCGAGCGGACCCTG
>WRCZ01000388.1 GCA_009783685.1 Actinomycetes bacterium | reverse complement strand
GTCGGTGAGGGTGTTCATCGCGGCGCGGGCCGGCGCGAGGGACGCCGTCCCCTTGACGGTCACCGAGCCCTGGGCGGTGGTCACCACCTGGGTCACGACGATCATGCCGCCCTCGCCCTTGGAAGTGACCGTGCTGCCGCTGAGCCCCGGCAGGTCGCCCGGCCCGCCCCCTTCGGTCCGGAGAACCCCGGGCGGACCGCCGGCGCCCGCAAGGCCGGTGCCGGGTCCTGGGGCGCCGCCGGCAGCCCTCAGCTGGGCGTCCGCCTGGTTCCGCGCGTCCTGAAGCGCCGACTCCCTGGTGGACCCGGCGAGGCTGGCGTCGAGCGCGGCGAACAGCGCCAAGGCGGCCAGGCAGAGGGCCACCGCGACGGCCGCGGTCGCGGTGAGCGTGGTGCGCAACCGCACTCCCATGTCAGCCCTCCAGCCGGTAGCCGGCGCCGCGGACGGTGGTCAGCGTCGCCCGCCCGAACGGTTTGTCGATCTTGCGGCGCAGCGCGCTGATGTAGACCTCGACCACGTTGGAGTCGCCGTCGAAGGCGAAGTCCCAGGCGCGGGCGAGCAGTTCGGACTTCGCGACCACCTCGCCGGCGCGGCGTGCAAGGCAGTGCAGGATGGCGAACTCCTTGGGCGTGAGGGCGATCTGCACGTCGCCGCGGCTGCAGCGCAGGCCGGCCGGGTCGATCCGCAGGTCGCCGACGGCCAGCACGGCCGGCCGCTCGCGGGTGCCGCGGCGGACCAGGGCCCGCAGCCGGGCGAGCAGCACCACGTAGGAGAACGGCTTGCTGAGGTAGTCGTCCGCGCCGGTGTCCAGCGCCTCGGCCTCGTCGTACTCGCCGTCCTTCGCGGTGAGCATCAGGATCGGCGTCCAGTTGCCGGCCTCCCGCAGCTTCGCGCAGAGCGCGTAGCCGTGCAGGCCGGGCAGCATGACGTCGAGCACGATGACGTCGTACGGCTGCTCGGTCGCCATCCACAGGCCCTCGTGCCCGTCATGGGCGAGGTCGACCGCGAAGCCCTCCCGGGTCAGGCCGTCCTTGAGCAGCTCGGCCAGCCGGCGTTCGTCCTCCACCACGAGTATCCGCACGCCGCCAGGGTGCACGCTCCCACCTAAGGCGAACATGAAGATCGACAACGGCTTCTTCAGGACCGCTTCAGCCGCCCCCGGTGACGCTACCGGGCGTCAGATCAACCGATCTGCGGCAACCGATGGATGGCGTCGGCCATCAACGGGAGTGAGCACAGGATGAAGAAGAACAGGATCGTGGTGGCCACCGTCCTCACGGCCGGCCTCGGCCTGACGGGGGTGGTGGCGGCGTCGGCGAGCGGCGCCGCCACGCCGGGCTCCGCGGCGCCGGCGAAGGCCGCCGCCGCGCAGGTGCTGGGGCACAAGGGCACGCCTGGCCAGGGGCCCGTGGTCGTCTGCGCCTTCGTCAAGGCCCCGAAGGGCGGCAAGCCGGGACAGGGACTGCCGCTGCCCAAGCCCGGGCAGCACCCGGAGAAGATCACCATCAAGGTGGTGAACGGCAAGGTCTACGTCAACGGCAAGCTGGTGCCGGGGGCGAAGCTGAACAAGAACTGCCCGAAGCCGCCCGCGCTGCCGCCGCTGCCCGGCGGCAAGGGCACGGCCGGCAAGGACGCCGGCGGCACGACCGTGCAGGGTGCCCCGGGCGGCCGGGAGGCCGGCTTCACCCTGAGCACCAGCACGCTGGCGGGCTGAACGCGCCGGGGCGCCCGCGGACCGGACGGGGCCGGTCCGCGGGCGCCCCGGGAGGGGTGGTGGTCGCCGCGTCAGGCGGTGGCCACCGCGAAGACGTGCATGTCGCCGCCGTCGGTGCTGGCGGGCAGGGTGACGCTCGCCAGCTGCTTGCCGTCCTGGAGCGTGATCGGGGCGGTGGCGAACACCTCGGTGCCCACCGGGTCCACGCTGCCGCCCATCACGTCCCGGTAGGTCGTGTGCACGGCGACGGTGTTGCCGAACGAGGGCTGCTGCGAGCCGCCGCCCAGGGTCCAGTCGCTGAAGCCGATCTGGGCCTGCTGCGTGGTGCCGTCGGTGTAGGTGAGGGTGACCGTGCCCGTGCTGGAGCCGTCGCTGGCGCTGCCGAGCAGGCTTAGCTTGGTGTGGCCCGAGGAGGTCGCGCTCACGTCGAGCACCTGGTCGCCGCCGCCGACCTGGATGTTGTCCGGGGCACCGGGGGTGACCTGCGGCCAGGTGAAGTCGAAGCCGCCGGAGGAGATGGTGCCGCCGGGCACCGCGCCCGCCGCGGCCAGCGCCTTCGCCGAGTAACTCCAGCCGCCGCCGTCGAAGTTGGCCGCGGGGTTGGTGTCGTCGGCGGAGATACCCGCGTTGTTGACGTACCAGGTGATGGTGCCGCGCACGCCGACCGTCACGGACAGCCACGCCTTGGGGGCGGTGCCGCCGTTCGGCGTCGACAGGGTCAGCGGGACGGCGTAGACGCCCGCCTTGGCGTCGGCCGAGGCCGACACCGACAGCGGCACGGAGGCCGAGCCGCCGGCGTCGAGGGTCGCCTGGCCGCTCGCCGGAGTCACGGTGACCCCGGCCGGGGCCGCGGCGCTCCAGCGCACGGTGGTCTTCTCGTCCCGCAGCGTCGACAGCTTCAGCGAGGTGTCCGCGGAGTGGCCGGGCTCGATCTTCACCTGGCCGGGAGCGGTCGCGGCGAAGAACGGCGCCTCACCGTCGCGGTAGGACGGCGGCGCGTCCTTCGCGTCGGCGCCCCACGTGGTGTTCGGGGTGCTGCCGAGCGTGAAGTCCAGGGTGCCGCCGTGCGTGGCGAACGACGCGGGGACCCACGGCTGGTGCGAGACATGGCCGTCGGTGCGCAGGCCCTGCACGTAGATGTTCTTCGTGGAGGCGCCGGGGGCGTTGACGGTGATGGTCTTCCCGAGCCCGGTGCGGATGACCGCGTGCGGGAAGACCGGCGCGGACAGCACCAGGTCGGCGCGGCTGGGCACCTGCGGGTACATGCCCAGCGCGGAGAAGACGTACCAGGACGACATGGTGCCGGCGTCGTCGTTGCCGGGGATGCCGCCGGGGGTGTTGGTCCACAGCCCGTCGGTCTCGGCGCGCACGGTCTCCTGGGTCTTGTACGGGGCACCCAGGTAGTCGTACAGGTAAGGGGCGTTGATGTCGGGCTCGTTGGTCGGGTCGTACTTCGTCGGGTCGTTCGCCGAGAAGTCGAACTTCCCGTCGGCGCCGCGGAAGAACGCGTCCAGCCGGTCGACCGCGGTCTTGTTGCCGCCCATCGCCTGGGCCAGGCCCGCGATGTCGGAGTAGACCATCCACGTGTAGCGGGCGCTGGTGCCCTCGACGAAGCCGCTGCCGGTGCCGGGGCTGAACGTCGCACCGGACCAGGAGCCGTCGCTCTTGCGGTCCCGCATGTAACCGCCCTGCGCGGTGGCGTTGGGGTCGAAGACGTTGGTCCAGTTGCCCGCGCGGTCGCGGAACTGCCGCTGGACGGTGTGGTTTCCGGTCTGGCCGGCCAGTTCGGAGATGCCGAAGTCGGCGGCGGCGTCCTCGAGCGTCTCGGCCGCGCCGGCCCAGCAGTGGCAGTTGTCGGCGGGGACGTAGCCGAGCTGCAGGTACTTGTCGAGCGCCGGGCGCTGGCCCACGCACTCCACGTTGCAGCCCGCGCTGTTGCTGTCGTTCGCGGTCGGCACGGTGGCCGCCTTCACCAGCGAGTCGAGGGCGCCCTTGACGTCGAAGTCCCGCCCGCCGAAGGCGTAGATGCCGGCGAGCGCGGCGTCCGACGGGTCGCCGGACATGATGCTGGTCTTGCCGTTCTCCAGCAGCCAGCGGTCCCACTCACCGCCGCGCTGCTGGGCGTAGTTGAAGAGGGACTGCGCATAGTCGCTGCCCACGTCGGGCTGCAGCAGGGTCAGCAGCTGCACCTGGGCGCGGTACTGGTCCCAGCCGGAGAAGGTGCCGTACTGGGCGCGCTGGTTCTTCTCGATCTGGTGGACCTTGCGGTCCCCGCCCAGGTACCGGCCGTCCACGTCGCTGGTCAGCGTCGGCTCGAGCATCGAGTGGTACAGCGCGGTGTAGAACGTGGTGCGCTGGTCGGCGGTGCCACCGCCCACCTCGATGCGGCCCAGGTCGCGGTTCCAGTCGGCGGCGGCCTGCGTGCGCACCGCGTCGAAGGAGCGCGACGGCGGGTTCTCCGCCTGGAGGTTGGCCTCCGCGTTCTGCGCGCTGACGTAGCTGACGGCCACCTTGGCCTGTACGTGCTGGGTGCCGCCGGCGAACGTGACGTAGGCGCCGGAGCCCTTGCCGGCCACCGGGCCGCCGCTGCTGGAGTACCCGGTGCCGCCGGACGCGCTGGTGGAACCGGCGTTCAGCGTGCCGTCGGTCCAGGTGCCGACCTTGGCGAAGGGCGTGTCGAAGTGGGCGGTGAAGTACAGGGTGTAGACGTCGTGCCGGTTGTTGGCGCTCTGCGGGCCGCAGAAGTTGCCCGCGCTGACCGAGCCGGTGACCGTCCGGGCGGCGGCGTCCACCGAGACGGACGCGGCGGCGCTGCCGCTCTCGGAGTTGGACGTGCGGAAGAGCATGCTCGCCGGCTTGTCCGCCGGGAAGCCGAACTCGCCGGTGCCGGTGCGCGCGGTGGTCGTCAGCTCGGCGCTCGCCCCGCTGTCCAGGGCGACCTTGTAATAGCCGGCCTTCGCCGTCTCGTTGGCGTGCGTGAAGGTGCTGGCGTACTTGGCGTCGGTGGTGTCCGAGCTCGGCGAGGAGTCGACGTCGCCGACGTACGGCAGGATCGGTATGTCGCCGTTGGCCCCGGAGCAGCCCACGCCGTTGAGGTGGGTGAGGCTGAACCCGCGGATCTTCGTGGCGTCGTAGCGGTAGCCGCCGGGCGCGGGCGTGGAGACCTGCTTGCCGGTGGAGTTCTGCGGGCTCCAGGCGAGCATGCCGAACGGCACGACGGCGCCGGGGTAGGTGTTCCCCGCGTTGGAGGTCCCGATCAGCGGGTTGACGTACGACGCGGGGTCATCGGCGCTGCCCGAGGTTCCGGCCGAGGCCGGCGCGGCCCCGACGCCCAGCCCCAGCAGCGCGGTGGCCGCCGCGACGGCCGCGGCGACGGCCCCCCGCCGCCTGCGGGAACGGTCCGACCGCCCCGAGGTTCTGTCTGACACAGTTTCTGCCCTTCATGCCCGACAACGTTGTCAAGAATCGGCTTACGATGTTTACGGTTCCCTCCGGGGGTGTCAAGAGTCGGTGCGGGACTGGGCGTTGAGGGCGGCGGGCCGCCGGCGCGGGGCCGGTGACGCAGGGTTGCGCGGCGGCCGCGAGCGGCCGCACGGGTCGGCGGAGGTGTGCGGGCCGCACGGGGCACGGTGCGCCTGCCCGGCAGCGCGGGAGGGCGGCCCGCGACGACGCGCTGGATGCGCGGAGCATCCCTACTCCCGGGCGCTGCAGCGACCCACAGTGGCAGGGGCGTTGATCAGTTGCGGGTGACGTACGCGACGTCCCATGCCCGCGCGGCGCGCGAAGGCGAACGCGACGACGGGTGGTCGGCCAGGACACCTGAGACCGTACCCGCACGACGCGAGCGGGACCGCCCCACTCCCCGCACCGCGGGAAGACGCGCAATGACGCCGTGGATACGCGCGGACTCACGCAACAGCGCATGCCCGCGGCCGAAGCCGAACCGGCACCACACGACTCCCCGCACCGTGGGAAGACGGGCAACGACGCTCTGGATCCGAGGGGACCCACGCGACGGGGCATGCCCGCGCCGCGGGACTCCCCCGCACCGCGGGAAAGCGCGCCATGACGCC
Organism: Actinomycetes bacterium; assembly: GCA_009783685.1. Classification (GTDB taxonomy): domain Bacteria; phylum Actinomycetota; class Actinomycetes; order Streptomycetales; family Streptomycetaceae; genus Actinacidiphila. Next base: position 429 of record WRCZ01000388.1, on the reverse strand, counting down.
GTGGATACGCGCGGACTCACGCGACAGCGCATGCCCGCGCGGCGCGCGAAGGCGAACGGGGTCGTCGGGCTGCCTCCTCGCGGAGCGAGTTGCCTGCCTGGGCGGGTCAGTTGGGTGGGACGGGCTGGTGGGAGGGGTGGGGCAGGAGACGGCAGGGGACGGTGTGTTCCGTGACGCCGTTGTCGAGGTGCGGCTCCAGTCGATGCAGGCGGGCGTGGGGTGTTCGTGTCACCGCGTCCGTCAACCGGGCGTCGGTGAAGAGGGCTCCGACGCCGTCCTCCACGGCCCAGCCCGCGGGGAGCGCGCGGTTCGCCACGGCCGTTCGATAGGAGGCTCGACGTCCCGGTTCGCTGTCGTAGTGGGGGCAGACCGATCCGGCCAGCAGGCCCAGTCCGTCAGGGAGGTGGGTCAGCGGGCCGTAGGAGTCGG
>WRCZ01000387.1 GCA_009783685.1 Actinomycetes bacterium | reverse complement strand
GGGAGCCGAAGAGAAAGCGGTGCTGGGCGGCGCTCGCGGCCCCCGGAGGCCGGCGACAGGACGGGAAGCGGCCGAATGACCGGCAGATCGGCGGCCCATCCGGCGCAGAACGGGCGATCCGGCGCCCGAAACGCGGTAGGAGGAGAGATCATGCACGGGGGAATCCCGCACGGAGGCGGCCGCGGCCGCGGCCGCCGGCGTCCCCTGTCCCGGCCGACGCCCGAAAGGCTCCCATGAAAGCTGAGTCCGCCCCGCCCGCAGGCGCCCCGTTCACCCGGATCCTCGGGGTCGGCGCCTACCGCCCCCGCCGCGTCGTGGACAACGCGGAGGTGTGCCGCTTCATCGACTCCTCCGACGAGTGGATCCGCTCGCGCACGGGCATCGTGACGCGCCGCTGGGCCGAGCCGGACGAGACGCTGGGCGTGATGGCCGAGCAGGCCGCGAACAAGGCCATCGCGGCGGCCGGCCTCGCCCCTGCCGACATCACCTGCGTCATCGCCGCGACCTTCACCCACCTCATGCAGACGCCGGCCGTCGCCACCGAGATCGCGCACCGCATCGGCGCCGACCGGGCCCCCGGCTTCGACATCTCCGCCGGCTGCGCGGGCTTCGTGCACGGCGTGGTGCTCGCCTCCGACGCGGTGCGCGCCCGCGGCGGCAACGTCCTGGTCGTCGGCGTGGAGCGGATGTCGGACATCCTGGACCTGACCGACCGCTCCACGGCCTTCATCTTCGGGGACGGCGCCGGAGCCGTCGTCGTCGGCCCGTCCGCCACCCCCGGCATCGGCCCGGCCGTGTGGGGCGCCGACGGCTCGCAGGCCGACGCGATCCGGCAGAGCGTCCCCTGGGACACCCTGAAGAAGGACCCCGGGCATCCCTTCCCGGCGCTGCGCCAGGACGGCCAGCGGGTCTTCCGGTGGGCGGTGTACGAGATGGCCAAGGTGGCCGGGCAGGCGCTGGAGGCCGCGGGCGTGGCCCCGGAGGAGCTGGACGCCTTCATCCCGCACCAGGCCAATGCCCGCATCATCGACAGCATGACCCGCTCGATGGGGCTGCCGGCCCGGGTGACCGTCGCCAAGGACATCGTCACCAGCGGCAACACCTCGGGCGCGTCCATCCCGATGGCGATGGAGGCGGTGCTCTCCTCCGGTGCCGCGGTCTCCGGCGGCACGGCCCTGCTGCTGGGCTACGGCGCCGGCCTCTCGTACGCCGCGGTGACCGCCGTCCTGCCCTGAGGTGAACCCGCGGCCAACCGCCGCGTCACACCTGACCCGCCTTCCGCACTCATAGAGGTGCAGGAGTCGTCGCGGAAGGCGGGGCGTACGTGAGAGCACTGGTCAAAGCGCCGGACGGGGAGTCCGCACTGAGCCTCGGCCCGGTCGACGAACCCGACCCCGGCCCGGGGCAGGCGCTGGTCGCGATCCGGGCGGTCGGGGTCAACCGCGGCGAACTGACCGTACTGGGCTCCCTGCCGCCCGGCGCGCGGATCGGCCGGGACATCGCCGGCACCGTGCTGCGTCCCGCCGCCGACGGCAGCGGGCCGCAGCACGGCTGCCGCGTCGTGGGCCTGGCGGCCTGCGACGGCTGGGCCGAGCGCGCCGCCGTGGACGCCGGACGGCTCGCCGTGATCCCCGACGGCATCGGCTGGTGCGGGGCCGCGGCGCTGCCCGTCGCCGCCCTCACCGCCCGCTACGCGCTGGAGCGCGCCGGGCGGCTGCTCGGGCGCCACGTGCTGGTCACGGGCGCCGGCGGCGGGGTGGGCCGGGCCGCGGTGCAGCTCGCCGCGGCCGCGGGCGCCCGGGTCACCGCCTGGGTCGGGCGGCCGGAACGCGGCGCCGGACTGGAGGCGCTGGGCGCCGACCAGGTGGCCGGGTACGGGGCACCCCACCGCCGCCCGGTGGACGTCCTGCTCGACGGCTGCGGGGGCGAGGTGCTCACCCGGGCCCACCGCACGCTGGCACCCGGGGCCCGGGTCGTCCGCTACGGCAACACCTGCTTCTCCGAGCTGCGGCTGCCCGCGTGCTGGGGGCAGGACGGCCCGGGGGCGAGCGTGCACCACCTGGACCTGCGGGCCGAGGTGCTGCGCCGGCCCGTCAGCCGGGACCTGGCGTTCCTGCTGCAACTCGTCGTCGAGGGGCGGCTGGACCCGCAGGTGGCGCTCACCGGCCCGTGGACCGACCCGCAGCCGGTGCTGGACGTCCTGCGGGACCGCCGGCTCAACGGCAAGGCGGTCCTGACCCTGTGACGCCCGCCCCGCGGGCCGCCGTCCCCTGCGGTGCGGTGGCGGGCGGGCGCGGGTCCGTCCGGTGCGGAGGAGGGGGCCGCACGGGACAGCACGAGGCGGCGGTGGTCGTGGACCACCGCCGCCTGGTGTCTACGCCCCGGCGGGGCGGAGTCCGACGGCCACCGGCGTTGTCAGGGACGCCGGCGCCCGGGGCCGCCTCGGCCGGGGAGCTGTACGGCGAGCATGGCAGAGGCTTGCAGTCCGGCAGCGAGAACCGGCCAGGATGATCGCGCTCTCTGCGGCGCGTGGCCGGCCCTCGCCCCGCCCCGCGAGCACCGCTGTGCTGGCGGTCCGCCCGCCGTCCCCGGGAGCGGTGCGAAACCCGTCAGGGCCGCGATGGCCGAAACCTGCCCAGCCGGTCCGGGCGGTGGCCCGCCGGGCGGGGCAGGGCCCGTTCCCGGCCCGTCCCGCTCCGCCGGACGCCGTGTGCCGAACGCCGTCAGCCGGCCGCCGCCAGGGCCGCCTCCAGGCGCGGGCCGACGTACTCGCGCACCCAGGCGAGGCGCTCCGCGTCGTACCCGCGGGGGACGACCTCGATCAGCATGATCAGGTACAGGTAGCAGCGGTAGAGGGCGATCCGGCGCAGCGCCGCGGCGTCGAGGTCCGTGGTCCCGCCGCCCGCCCGGTAGCCCGCCAGGAAGGCCGGATCGCTCTCGGCGTCGGTGAGGAACAGCGAGAGCGAGGCGAAGTCGGCCAGCGGGTCGCCCCAGAACATCCGCTCGCCGTCGATGAGCCCGCTGACGGCGCGCTCGCCCGCCGGTCCGTCGAGCAGCACGTTGCCCGGCCACAGGTCGAAGTGCACCAGCGCGGGAACCGTCACCTCGTCCAGCACGGTCGATGCGGCGGCCAGGCGGGCGCGCATCTCCGGGACGGGCAGCGGCAGCCACGAGCCGTACCGCTCGGCGTCGTCGAGGACCGCGCCGGTCATCGCGCCGAACGCCGCCGCCCAGGTCGCGTGCCCGGGGCCCGCGGACGGCGCCGGGTAGCCGAAGGCCGGGCCGGTCACCGCGTGCAACCGGGCCACCAGCGTGCCGAGTTCGGTCCGCAGCCGGTGGTGCTCGGCGTCCGCCATCCCCTCGGCCACGTCCCACCACGGCACCCCGGGCAGGTGCGTCATCAGCAGGTACGGCTCGCGGCCCGGGCCCTCGTCCGGCTCGGCGTGGACCACGCGCGGCGCGGGCACCCCGACGTCGGCCGCGGCGCGGTAGAACAGCGCCTCGCCGCACAGCAGTTCCGCCTCGTAGGCCAGCCGCGGGCGGTCGGCGGGCGGCGGCACCTTGAGCACCAGCCGCTCGCCGCCGTCGAGTTCGACGGTGTACAGCCCGTTGTAGGTGCCGCCGGTCAGCGTGGTGATCCGCCGTACCGTGCCCGCGGCCTGCCGCGCCCCCGCGGCCGCCGCCCGTGCGAGGAATCCGCCCACCTGCTCGTCCATGACCGTCACCGGCCCGCCCCCTTCCGCCCGTTCCGCTGCGTCCGGGCCGCCACCTTACGCGGTCGCCAGACCCCAGCCGAGGGCGGCCACGGCGGCGACCACGTACAGCGCGGCGGCGAACCGCACCACCCGCTCCCTGCGCCGCCGCGACCAGCCGGTCCTGGAGATCAGCCAGGCCAGGGCGGGCAGCACCAGGACCGCGTGCAGGCTCACGCCGTGCAGCGGCTTGAGGTCGCCGGTGGAGTGGTACGCCGCCTCCTGGTGTCCGGTGCGGGTGTCGGCCACGCCGCGGGCGATCATCGCCGCGCCCGACAACAGCCCCACCATGAGCAGCGCGAACCCGGCCCGCAGGGCGAGCGGCATGCCGGCCGGTCCGCCCGGCCGGTGCCGGAACGCCGCGACGGCGAAGGTGCTGAGGACCACCACCAGCAGCGCACCGCCGACGGCCAGCGACAGCGCGATCGCGGAGTCGGCGGGCGTCTCCATGTCGAAGTGCGACGGGCGGTGCCGCCACGCCTGCACGGTGATCCCGGTGACCTCCAGCACGCAGTCGGCGGTGAACAGCGCCAGCAGCACCGCCCGGGCGCGGGCGCCGATCCGCACGTACGACGTCACCCAGGCGACGGCGAGCAGCGTCAGTCCGAAGGACACCCCGAACGTGAACGGCTTGCGCCACGACACCGGGCCGTCCCACGGCCCTCCGGCCACCGCGAACACGCCCAGGTGGAACAGGCCGGACACGACCAGGGCCGCACCCACCGCGCAGGCGGCGCGCTCCACCGGCCGGGCACGCCGCGCGGCAGCCAGGACCGAGACGGCGGCACGCGCGGGGGACATGGCGATCGGGACGGCGGACACGGGGGCTCCTTCTGGGGACGGCAGGGGTGCGCGCGAGCGCGCGGGAGCCGGCGTGGCGGCGGCCCGCGGCGCCGGGGCCGAACCGGCGGATCGAACCTAGGGCGCCCGCCGCCCTGCGGTCGTCGTCGCCCGGGAGACATCCGAGCTGCGCCCGCCGGAGTACACGCTCCGCAGCACACGCGCCGCGGACCGTGCGACCTGGGGCGGCAGGCAGAGCCGTGCCGGAGCTGGAGCCGGTGCGGGACCCGGTGCCGGTGCCGGTGCCCGCCACACGGCCTAATGCTGTGGCGGCTCGCCCGGGACCTCCGTAGAGAGGACTCAGACAAGCACCCGTGCCAGGGCGCCGGCGGCCCCGCGCCGGCGGCGGTCCGGCCGGTCAGGGAAGGGAGCGCCATGACCCAGGGCGGGCAGATCGCCGAGCCGCAGGAGGAGACCGGTGCCGGGGGTCCGGGTGGCGAGGGCCGGCGCCCGCCGCGCCGCCGCCGCAGGCTGCTGCCGTGGAAGCACCGGCGCGACCTGGACCCCACCCAGCTGCGCCGGCGGCGGATCGTGGTGCGCAGCCTGCTCGCGGTGACGCTCGTGTGCCTGGGCAGCCTCGGCTGGTCCGTGGGCCGGGCGCTGACCTATCCCGGCAAGGACAGCACCGCCGCCCGCCTCGCCGAATGGGCCCGCGACCACGAACTCGGCTTCGTCGTCAACAAGTTGGAGGACTGGCAGTACCGGATGAACCCGCCGAAGGTCGGCGGCACCCTGTCGCCGGAGGCCCTGGCCCGGATGAACGACACGGCTCCGGCCGAACCGCAGCCCGCGCACGTCGCCGCCCAGCCGCTGATCCCGCTGCGGGCGCCGATGAAGTCGCTGGTCAGCCCGGGACTGCCGGGCGAGGGCGTGTACCGGACGCTGGCCAGCGCGCACGGCGAACCCGTCGTACAGGGCACCTACGTCCGCCCGGACGCCGAGCACACCTCGTACGAGGCGGCGGTGGCCTGGATCAGCGGCAAGTACGCCCGCTTCCAGCTGCACCCCGGCTTCCGCGAGCCGGGCGGCACCTTCGACGTGCCGCCGACCATCCCGGAGGGGCAGCGCACCGGCCTGGTCGCCACCTGGAACGGCGGCTTCCGCGTCACCGACGGCGGTTCCCGCGGCGGCTTCTTCCTCGACGGGCAGACCGCAGGGGAACTGCGCGACGGCACCGCCTCCGAGGTCTTCTACCGCGACGGCTCGATGAAGATCGGCGTCTGGGGCCGCGACGTGCGGATGACCCCGGACGTGGTCGGCGTCCGCCAGTGCCTGGAGCTGATGGTCGACGGCGGCCGGGTCGTGCCCGACATCGACGACGACTCCAAGTGGGGCGTGAGCGACCAGAGCAAGATGTACGTGCCGCGCTCGGGCGTCGGCGTCACCGCCCAGGGCGACATCATCATGGTCGTCGGCCAGGCGCTCGACGCCCGCAGCCTGGCCGAACTCATGCAGCGTGCCGGCGCGGTGCGGGCCATGCCGCTGGACATGAACCGCGCCTGGCCCTCGTTCATGTCCTACGACGGCACCAAGAACCCGTCGAACCCCAAGCCCACCAACATCCTCGACTTCGAGGACCCGCCGGACCGCTACTACGTCCAGGCCACCCGTGACTTCGTCGCCGTCTACGCCCGCTGACCGCTCCCGCGCGGCGGC
>WRCZ01000386.1 GCA_009783685.1 Actinomycetes bacterium | reverse complement strand
GCGACGTCCTCATCCTGGCCATGCTGGCCCGGCTGCTGACCCCGAGTTCGGTGAAGTCGCCGGCCATCCGGCTGCTGACGCTGGGCACGGCGGGCCTGCTGGTCTCCGACGTGATGTACGGCCTGCTCCAGTTGCGGGGGACGTGGCGGGTGGGAACGCCGATGGACCTCGGCTGGGTGGTCTTCTTCACCGCATGGGGCCTGTCCGCGCTGCATCCGTCCATGCTGGAGCTGACCGAGCGGGCGCCCGCCCGCACTCCGGGCATCCGCCGCCCGCTGCTCGTGGTCCTCGTCCTGGTCTCGCTGCTGGCGCCCGCCGTCCTGGTGGAGGAGGCGCTGAACGGGCGGGTGGGGGACGCGCTGGCGATCGCCGTGTTCTCCGCGGCGCTGTTCCTGCTGGTGATGGCCCGTCTGTCCGGGCTGGTGGCGGTGCACGTGAAGGCGCTGGCCACCGAGCGGGGGTTGCAGGCGGCGGCCGCGTCCCTGGTCTCGGCGGCCACGGTCAAGGACATCGCGCAGACGGTCGAGGACGCCGGCCGGGCGCTGTTCGCGCCGGGCGGACGCCACGAGGCCGTGCTGCTGACGGCCCGGCCGGGCACTGGCGGGCTGGGGGCGGTCGGCACCCGGTCCCGTCCCTGGCGCTGGTCCCTGGACCGCGACGAGGCCAGCGCCGGCGACTGGTGGCCCCAGGCGGCCGCACACGGTTCCCGGCTCCTGGCACCCGCCGATCTGGGGCCCGCGGCCGCGGCCCAACTCGACGGCGCCGCCGCCGTGTTGCTGTGCCCGCTGGCCCTGCACGACGGAAGGCACACGCCCGACACGGACGGCGGCCGGGGTACGGGCGGCCGGGGAGGTACCGGCGACGCGCCGCCGCCGGCCGGCGCCCTGGCGGTGACCGGCACCGGCGAGGAGCTGGCCGAGCGCTGGGGGGCGTGTGAAGTCCTGGCGTCCCAGGCCGCGTTGGCGCTGCACCGGGTGGCGCTCGGCCAGGAGGTGGCACGCCGCGACAGCGAGGCGTACTTCCGCACGCTCGTGCACAACGCCTCCGACGTCATCCTGATCCTCGACGACGACGACACCGTGCGCTACGCCAGCCCCTCGGCCGAGGCCGTCTTCGGCCGGACGGGGCTGGAGGGGTCGGCGCTGGCCGCCTTCCTCGCGCCCGAGGTGCGGGGCCGGGCGCTGCACGCGCTGGCCGGGATGCGGGCCGAGGGGTCGTCGGACAGCCGCGAGGACTGGCAGATCGACAGGCCGGGCGGCGACCGCATCGACGTGGAGGTGCGTTGCAGCAACCTGCGGAACGACCGGACGGTCGAGGGCCTCGTGCTGACCCTGCGGGACGTCACCGAGCAGCGCCGGCTCGAACGCGAGCTGACCCGGCGGGCGTTCCACGACTCCCTGACGGGACTGCCCAACCGGGTGCTGATGGCCGAGCGCACCGAGCGCGCCCTGGTCCGCGCCACCCGCGACGCCGGCCTCGCCTGCGTGCTCTTCGTCGACCTGGACGACTTCAAGGTGGTCAACGACACCCGCGGGCACGCCGTGGGCGACGAGCTGCTGATCGCGGTGGCGCGCCGGCTGACCGCCGCGCTGCGGGCCGGCGACACCGCGGCGCGGCTCGGCGGCGACGAGTTCGCGGTGCTGATGGAGGGGACCGGGGACCCGCGGGAGGCCGAGGCGCTGGCCGCGCAGCTGGTGCACCGTCTGTCCCGGCCGTTCCGCCTGTCGGCCGGCACCCTCGACGTGTCGGCGAGCGTGGGCATCGCGACCACCCGCGACAGCCGCTCCGCGGACGAGTTGCTCGGCCACTCGGACGTGGCCCTGTACGCGGCCAAGAACGCGGGCAAACGGCAGTGGCGCCGGTACCGGGCCGACCTGGACACCGGGGCCTCCGGGATCCTGGAGCAGCACGGGCTGCGGGAGGAGCTGGAGACCGTCATCGGGACGGACGGCCTGCGGCTGCACTACCAGCCGATCGTGGAGATCGACGGGGGCGAGCTGGCCGGTTTCGAGGCGCTCGTCCGCTGGCGGCACGACCGCCACGGGCTGCTGCCGCCGGACCGGTTCATCACCCTGGCCGAGGAGACGGGCCACATCCGGCCGCTGGGCGTCTGGGTGCTCCAGCAGGCGGCGGCCCTGGCCGCACGCTGGCAGCGCGTGCTGGCCCGGCCGGACCCGCTCAAGGTCGACGTCAACGTCTCGGCGCACCAGTTCCGCGACCCCGGGTTCGTGGACGACGTGCGCGGCGTCCTCGACTCCTCGGGGCTGGCCCCGGGCTCGCTCGTGCTGGAGCTGACCGAGACCGTGCTGATGCACCGGGACCAGCAGATCCTCGGCGCGATGGACACGCTGAAGGACCTCGGGGTGAAGATGGCGATCGACGACTTCGGGACCGGCTTCTCCTCGCTGAGCTACCTGCGGGAGTTCCCCGTCGACCTGCTGAAGGTGGACAAGTCGTTCATCGAGGACATTGCCTCGGATCAGCGTCAAGTCGCCTTGGTCGAGGGTATTGTTCGCATCGCCGACACCCTCGGCCTCCAGGTCATCGCCGAAGGCATCGAGCACCCGGTGCAGCGGGACCGGCTTGCGGACATGGGGTGCCGGTTCGGACAGGGCTACCTGTTCGCCCGCCCCATGCCGGCGGACGAGGGCGAGCACCTCGTGCGGGACGTCCGCGAGCACCGGGCGCCCCGGCTCGACGGCACCGCGGCGGCGCGGCGTCCGGGGAGCGCCCTGGGAGGCGCCGTCCCGCTGCGCGGGCTGCGGGACGGGAGCGGGCCCGGCGCGGAGGAGGTCCACGTGGGTGCAGCGCGGGAGTCCGGCGACGGCTCGTCACCCGACGCGCGGTGGCGTGACCTCGACCGGCTGCGGGAGTCGAGCCCGATGTCGGACGCGGTCATCGAGGAGGTGCGCGGGCGCCACATCCGCAGCGACGGCCAGTGGCTGATCGACTTCGCGTCCTGCAACTACCTCGGCCTGGACCTCGACGCCGAGGTGATGGCCGCGATCGAGCCGCAGGTGCGCCGCTGGGGCACCCATCCGAGCTGGTCGAGACTGCTCGGCAGCCCGCGGATCTACCCCGAGATCGAGGAGCGGCTGTCCGGGCTGCTGCACGCCGAGGACACCCTGCTGCTGCCGACCATCACCCTCATCCACGCATCGGTGATCCCGCTGCTCGCCGACGGCGGGCAGGTGTTCGTCGAGGCGCACGCCCACCGCACGGTCTTCGACGGGTGCCGCGTGGCCCGCGGCCACGGCGCGACCGTGCAGCGGTTCCACGCGGACCGGCCCGAGGAACTCGCGGCGCTGCTGGACGCGGCGCCGGCCCGGGAGAGCCGGCTGGTGTGCCTCGACGGCGTCGACAGCATGACGGGGAACCTGCCCGACCTGCCGCGGCTGGCGGCCGTCTGCCGGGAGCGCGGCGCCCTGCTGTACATCGACGACGCGCACGGTTTCGGGGTGCTGGGCGAGCGCGCGGCCGACGAGAGCAGCCCCTACGGCTGCCGCGGCAACGGCATCGTGCGGCACTTCGGCGAGTCCTACGACGGCATCGTGCTGGTCTCCGGGTTCTCCAAGGCGTACTCCTCGCTGCTGGCCTTCCTCGCGCTGCCCACGCCGCTGAAGAACCGCCTGAAGGTGACGGCCGCCCCCTATCTGTACTCCGGCCCGTCGCCGACCGCGTCGCTGGCCACCGCGCTGGCGGGGCTGGAGGTCAACGACCGCCGCGGCGACACCGTCCGGGCCGGCCTGTACCGGAAGACGGCGCGGGTCCTGGACCAGCTCGCCCGGCTGGGCGTGGGGACACCCAGCACCGACGGGCTGCCCATCATCGAGATCCCGCTGGCCGACGCGGCCGACCTGGACGACGTCGCGCGGTTCCTGTGGCAGCAGGGCATCTACGTCACCCTCGCCCCGTATCCGCTGGTGCCCCGCGACCGGGTCGGCGTCCGGCTGCAGATCACCGCGGCCAACACCGACGACGACATCGACCGGCTCAACGGGACCCTGGCCGCGCTGGCGGACCGGTTCGCGCTGCGGCCGCGTTCCTGACGCCGCGTCCCCCGCCATGTGCCCCGCACCCGAGCCGGTACGGAACGACGACGCCGCGTGGGACCGCTGGCCGGTCCAGCAGTACCTGGCGGAGAACTACCGCGTGCTGCATCCCGTCGACGCGGCCGTCATCCGCCACCACTCCGCGTTCTACCGGCGGTTCGCCCCCGGCGGCGCGGGGCGGTGCCTGGAGTTCGGGGCCGGCCCGAACCTCTATCCGCTGATGCTCGCCGGGGCGGCCGCCCGGCGGATCGACGCGGTGGAGGTGAGCCGCGCGGGCGTCGCGTATCTCACCCGGCAGCTCGAACAGGGCCCGGACGCCAGCTGGTTGCCCTACTACGCGCTGTGCCGCGAGCTGGACCCGGCGCTGCCCGCGACGCTGCCGGAGGCGCTCGCCCGGGTCCGCGTGGTCCACGGGGACGTCCGGGCGGTGCCCGCCGGGACGTACGACCTGGCGTCGATGAACTTCGTGGCGGAGAGCGTCACCGAGGACGCGGACGAGTTCGCCGCCCTGTGCCGGGTGTTCGTCGGCGCGGTGCGGCCCGGCGGCCGTCTCGTCGCCGCGTTCATGGAGAACATGCCGAGCTACCGGATCGGTGACTCGCCGCTGTGGCCGGGGTGTCCGGTGGACGCGGCGGCGGTCGAGGCGGTGTTCGCGCCGCACACCGACTCCTTGCGGATCACCCGGCTCGCCCGCGATCCCAGCCTCCCCGACTACGGCGACACCGGGATGGTGCTGCTCACCGCGACCAGGCCGCCGGCCGGCGGATGAACGGCCGCCGGGCGGCCGGCCGGTCTCCCGGCCCGCCGCCCGGCGGTGGTTCCCGCGGTCAGCGGGCCGTCACGTGTTGTTGGCCAGGGCCAGCAGGCGGGCGGACGTGCCGTTGAAGCGGTCGCGGTCCACGGCACCGGAGATGCCGCTCACCGAACCGGAGTCGGTGTACTGCCAGATCGTCGCGAACGGGAAGCCGTTCGGGATCGTCGGGTCGGCCGCGGAGGTCCAGTGCGCCACCCACAGCGGGCTCTTGGCGGACATGCCGCTCCAGCCGCCGGTGCAGGAGTTCCACCAGCTCGCGCTGGTGTAGATGACGACGTCGCGGCCGGTCTTGGCCTTGTAGGTGTTGTAGAAGTCCAGGATCCACGACTGCATCGCCGAGGCGGACTTGCTGTAGCAGCCGCCCTCGAGGTCGAGCATGCCGGGCAGGGTCAGGTTGTCCCGGGACCAGGCGCCGCCACTCGACGCGAAGTAGGTGGCCTGCGCCGCGCCGCTGGACAGGTCGGGCCGCGCGAAGTGGTAGGCGCCCCGGATCACCTTGGCGTTGTAGGCGTTGAGGTAGTAGGCGTTGAAGTTGGGGTCCTTGTAGGTGGTGCCCTCGGTCGCCTTGATCCAGGCGAACTGGATGCCGGCGGCCTTCACCGACGACCAGTTGATCGACCCCTGGTAGTGCGAGACGTCGATGCCGGGCGGCGGGTTGCTGGCGAAGTTCGGGCTCACCAGGTCCGGGGCGTTCAGGGCGAGCTGGCGCGTGTCCGGCGTGAAGGACGCGCCGTCCTGCAGGTAGCCGATACCCGCGTAGCCCTGACCCAGGGGGATGTCGCTGCCCTTCGGGACCGGCTTGGCGGAGGCGCTTCCCGCCGTCATGGTGGCGGTCAGCGCGATGCTCGCGCCGACGACTCCGGCCATCATGAGCGCCTTCTTGGTGCGCATTCGAGAGAACAAGGCTTGCCTCCTGGGGCGTTGTGGGGTGAACGTCGCAACGAAGGTCGAGCTTCGGGTCTACTCGCGTAGCGCGGATGCGCATGAGACACCCGGTGATACTTGATATGGACGCGCCAAGAGTGACGCACGAACCGCCCCCCGGCGTAAAGGGGTATCCGGGAACCCTTCGCGGTCTAGACCACTCGGAAACTCCGGGACCTGGGGCGACTCACCGCGCGGACGAAAAAGTTTCATCCGGCTGAAAACCGAACTGCCGTCCGAACATGGGTAGTTGACGCGGAAACAACCACCGCGGGCGCATCCGGCGGTGCCCGCTGCGGCCACGGCTCGCGGCAGGGGTCCGGGAGTCGGCGGCGAGGCGGTCCAGCCACTGCCTGCGGACGTCGAACCGCCGCCGGGTCCCGGGGAGTTCCCCAGGACCCGGCGGCGGTCCGCGGCGGCGGGACCGGTATGGTCCGGGCCGCCGGACGGGTGTCAGCCGCCGCCGCGGCCGCGCGCCGTCACCGCGCGCCCGAGCGGGCCCGGTCCAGCGGGGCCGG